>JAQYWN010000066.1 GCA_029379265.1 Rhizonema sp. NSF051 | reverse complement strand
TTTTGTACTCTTTATTCGCCTACTCCTGGTTTATACCGTAGGTGCAAGATCTGAGTCAATTTATCAATCCGCAAAAGCCACCTTCAGAAGATGAATTACGCGAGGCGATTGTCAAAATGGCACGGACAGAACCAGCAAAATACATGGCTACTTGGCGTAAAGCAATGATGCTATCTAATCATTGGAATTTTTGGGCACGAGCTTATTCTGCAACGCCGCCAATAGGGTTGCGTTAAGATGAATTAGCCTCACGCAAAGACGCCTGTTATGGAAGATCGCAATGCCTGGCGTTGGGGTTTTAGTTGCGTTAAGATGAATTAGCTCACGCAAAGACGAGGCAGCGCGTTGCGGGGGTTCCCCCCGTTGTAGCGTCTACCGTCGCAAAGACGCAAAGATTTTTAAGTGTTTTTTAAGGGATGAATCTGTCTGTTGCAAAAAGAGTTGTAAAAATTTATAGCGTTATGTTCGTAGTTGCGGTTTAGCGAAGACAGCGCAACTACAAACCTTTTATTCAATACGAATTTTAACTTATGTACACTGGACCTGAACTCATTAAGTTACTTGAAAATCAGCATCAACGTAGAGGTATTTCTGATTTATTCAGGAGGGGTACTTTTACTCTACTTTGGAGAAGCAAAGTTGGTTCGTTTCCCCATCCGGATGTCGAGACAATGGTTTCTGCGGGAGAACCCTGCGGTGCATGGCATATCGCTAACGGACGACCGGAAGATAAACGCCAATTGGACGCAAACTTGGATAAAATGCTGGAACTTCCACTTAACGGCTATATTCCCGGTTCTTCAATTCGGGGAATAGTGCGTACATGGGCAATGGAACGTCCAAGCATCCGCCGCCAAATGTTAGAATTGCTGGGGTGTCAGGAAAGCAATGTCATTCAAGCAGGCAAAATCGAATTTTTAGATGCATGGCCCGAACAAGCAACTAAACTTGTTTTAGATATCGTCAACCCGCAGCAGAAGTTCCAAGTCTACCATGAAGGACAAGGAGCACCCCTTTCGCTTTATACGCTAGGAAACGGTGAAGATAGTATTGCAGTCACGGTAGCAATCCGAGGAATTCCAGGTAAAGTTAGCCCTGAAGACGTAGAAACTGTTTGGCAATGGGTACAGCAAGCACTCAGCGTCCATGGAGTTGGCAGTCGTACCGCTGCCGGATACGGGTGTATTAAAGCACCATCAAATTTTCAAGCATCAAGGGAATTGCGTCAAGCTGAAAATGGTTGTATTAGTAAAACGTTTGAATTTACACTTTACAGTCAGGGATGTGCCGGACCTAATCGAGAAAAACAGGAATTTCGCCCTTCCCACTGGCGCGGTTGGCTGCGTTCGTGGATACTGCGATTTCTGCTAGGTGTCATGTCGAAAGATCGAGCAGAAGAAACGCTATGGGAACTTATGGGAACACTAGAGCCGAATACCCGTAAAGGGTGCGTGCAAATACGCATGACTCCAAGAGAAACTTGGGGCGATCACTCAGATAATTCACCCTACTTTTACATTTGGAAGGGGGAATTACAAATTACTGCTAAGAGCGAAATTCTCAACAAAATTATTCTACCAATCATACGATTTGCAGTTAGCGTGGGAGGAGTTGGCAGGGGATGGCGACGTCCGTTGCACATTTTCCATATGAATAATGGGAGGGCTTCATCACGGGGAAGTATGTTGATTATGAAGCATCAAGTCCGCATTTCAGAAGGAAAATGGGAGAGAAAGCCTTTCGGACTACCATTAAATTCAGAACGTTGGACTTCTGCATACGAAAATTGGTTGACAGCCGTGCGATCGCAATGGGCTGATAGAATCGATGTCAATGCAAATCGGTTGTTAGCATCTGAAGTGTTTTCACCACAGACTTGCGCTATTTATGCAGTACCAGGTCCCGATGCCAATCCGGTTGATGAGAATAATTTTGAGTGGTTGGAAACCAATGCTATAGAAACTCGTGGAGAAGGTATGCACCTAATTTACGAACCAAATTACAAACGTAATCCCGATGTCGGAGGGAATGCCGCCAATAGCAATCCTAATTGCTCATGGGTAAGTATTAGGCGAATCAATAGCCCCAGTAAAGAAATTGATGCGGATTGTCAAGAAATTGTTTGTCTATTTCTGGGGGGACAATCACCACAGTCAAATCACATCCGTTCTCGCTTTCTTCAAGATTTGCAAAGGATGACAGGATTAGTACATTTATTTGGAGTCAGGTCTTAAAATTTATAATTAATGGTTTTTTAATTATTTTGTAATTGCCTTCACGCACCTTATAACCTCAAAACTTGTTTTCAGTATCAGCAACATAAACAGAATCAACTGTAGTATCCATTAAATTTACAGATGTATTCGCTTTGTTTACACACCCAAATACGCTTCAAGGTTAAATCAGATAGAGCTTTAGTTTAGTATTCTAGTCAGGCGTTTACTTAGAGGAAGATGAATTTTTAAGAGCAATCGCTATTCCTCTACTTTGTCCATAGCGATCGCCCTTATTTTTAATCGACAAAAAGAGCCTAATCACCTAGAAAACTTGGGTTAGATGACGCGTGCAAACCTAAACTCTTAAAGTTATTCCGACTCTGGAATAAACTTCAAAGCGACACCATTCATACAGAAGCGCTTGCCTGTAGGTGCAGGGCCATCATTAAATTCATGACCCAAATGTCCATCGCATCGACTACAATGTACTTCCACTCTAGTCATGAACAATGACTTATCAATTGTTGTTGCGATAGCACCTTCAATGGGGTCGAAAAAACTCGGCCAGCCTGTACCACTGTTAAACTTAGTTCCAGATGTAAAGAGTGGTTGTCCGCACGCCGCACATTCATAAGTCCCCTTAGCGTATTGTTTATCTAATGGACTACTACCTGGACGTTCTGTTGAATGCTGACGTAGTACGCAAAATTCTTCTTGCGTTAACGTCTCGCGCCACTCTTTATCGGTTTTGGTGATTTTCGATTGGCTATCTGAAGTTGTCATCACTTTTTACCTTGTACTTAATGTTAATTTTATCAAATTTCTTGACCAATTGTCATTTGTCTGCTCAATTGAAACATAATTCACTTGTGAAGGAGCGAACTGCTCTGAAGAATATCTATAGCGGTTCTCATCTGATGTCCTTTAAATCACCCATAATAAAAGAACCCCTCCCCGCCAAAGCACTGCAGGCGGGTTTCCCGCCGTAGGTGAGGAGCGTGGTGGGGTTCAGTGTCTACGGAAATTTTGGTTAATTAACCGGACATGATATCAGTTGGAGATCATACACTCTTGCCCTCTCCAGATACCCCTCAGCCCATTCAGGTTCGTCAAAAGTCAAAAAGAAAGAGACCGAAGAAGTGAAATTTTGCCTCTACACATAATAAAGGCCTACCAAACGACACACCAATGCCTCTTTTTTGCCTTTTTCAATAGCTTATTTGCTTGATAAAAGCAGATTGAGAGGGAGTTAGAAGAGAAAAATTTTCGTTAAACTCTTATGGAGTATGCATCTGAAGGGCTTAGCAGTTTATTTGCAAAAAAAATAGCATTTTGCAAATAAATTAGCGATAGCTATGCTATAGTCAAAGAGGGAATCAAAAGAACATGCTTCAAAATCATATTTTTAGAGGAAATTGAGTTAGCATCAATATTCTTCTTTAGATCTGGTAAGTCCGCTTCAACTCGCTACGCAGTTTGTAACGAAGAGAGACCAGATGAGGCAAGAAAACGAACTTTGTAACAACTTAAAGTCAGTCAGAATCGGCTTAGGTATGAGCCAACAAGATTTGGCTAAGCTAGCTGGAGTCACCCGTCAGACAATTAGTGGTGTAGAGTCAGGACAATGTGCTCCCTCAGTGGCCATATCACTTCGTTTAGCGAAGGTACTGAATTGTCATGTCGAGGATCTCTTCTGGTTCGAGGAAAATTTACAGGAAGTGGAAGCAGTTGTTGCCAAATCTATCTCTTGCAGTCAACAACAGCGAGTCAGTTTGGCGCGGATTGGGGGACAATGGGTAGCATATCCTCTTGTAGGAAAAGAAGCTTTTCGCTTAGAGATGATTCCGGCTGACGGAGAAGTTAATAGCCACTCAGGTACAAACACAGTTCGGGTGAGGCTACTTGACGATCTAAACAGAATTGACAACACGGTAGCGATCGCAGGTTGTACGCCTGTACTCTCACTCTGGGCACAAGCCGCTGAACGTTGGCATCCGCAACTGCGAGTTCAGTATAACTTTGCCAATAGCATGGATGCATTAAACAGCCTGTGTCGAGGTGAAGCTCACATTGCTGGGATGCATCTGTATGATCCCCAAACCAACGAGCATAACACTCCCTTTGTTCGTAAAGTTCTCAATGGAAGGGCAGCTGTCTTGATTACGCTTGGTGTTTGGGAGGAAGGACTCTTAGTCGAGTCTGGCAACCCGATGGGAATTAAAACAGTGACTGATCTTGTAGAAACCAACGCAATGATTGTCAACCGCGAACTTGGTGCGGGGACTCGTATGCTTTTGGAACGTAAACTCCAAGAAGAGGAACTGCCATCCCATGCTGTGAGAGGATTTGAGCATATAGTAAGAAGTCATCAAGAAGTGGCTGAAGCTGTAGTAACAGGGATTGCTAATGCAGGTATTAGCACAGCCTCTATAGCTGCTTCCTTTGGACTGGGATTTATTCCTCTACATTCCTCACGATACGACTTAGTCATTCTGAAAGAGTATCTGGAAGAAGCACCAGTAAAGCAATTTCTCAGTACTCTGGAACATCGATTAATTCACTCCCAGTTAAAAGCTCTCGGTGGTTATGACACCAGTAAAACTGGAGATGTGATCGCAACAATTTAGGGTAGATTGCAATTCTTGGTTGGTTGTGTGGGTAACACTTGTTGGGAAATGTTCATTAGTTGATTGTTATTGGTTAACTGTTGATAGTTAATTGTTCTAACTATCAAGTATTAATTCATTAGTCATCTCTAGTTAGTTGTTATTGATTAATTGTTCTAACTATCAACTATGAACTATTAATTCATTAGTCATCTGTCATTAGTTAATTGTTGATTGTTGTAACTATCAACTCATTGAATATGTACTTGCTGACAACAGTTTTAGCTGTAGAGCGATCGCCTCCAACGACGTTCTACATAGAGTCAATGCTGTCACTATACAGCATGAACGCACGATTAGACCCACCAAAGAAACAACAACAGGAGAAAAATCATGTCCGACGAAAAAATTAGACAAATAGCTTTCTACGGTAAAGGTGGTATCGGTAAATCTACTACCTCTCAAAATACTCTTGCTGCTATGGCAGAAGTGGGTCAACGTATTCTGATTGTAGGTTGCGATCCTAAAGCAGACTCTACCCGTTTGATTCTGCACTGTAAAGCTCAAACAACCGTTCTTCACTTGGCTGCTGAACGGGGTGCTGTGGAAGATCTCGAACTCGAAGAAGTAGTAATTAATGGCTTCCGGGATATCAGATGCGTAGAATCTGGTGGTCCAGAACCTGGTGTTGGTTGCGCTGGTCGTGGTATCATCACTGCCATTAACTTCTTGGAAGAAAACGGTGCATACCAAGACGTAGATTTTGTATCATACGACGTGTTGGGTGACGTTGTTTGCGGTGGTTTCGCTATGCCTATTCGTGAAGGTAAAGCACAAGAAATCTACATCGTGACTTCTGGTGAAATGATGGCGATGTTTGCTGCCAATAACATTGCACGCGGTGTTCTTAAGTACGCTCATAGTGGTGGCGTGCGCTTGGGTGGTTTGATTTGTAACAGCCGGAAAACTGACCGGGAAGATGAACTGATTACCACACTGGCAGAGAGATTAAGCACCCAGATGATTCACTTCGTCCCCCGTGACAACATCGTGCAACACGCTGAATTGCGCCGGATGACAGTGAACGAGTATGCACCTGATAGCAACCAAGCTAACGAATACCGTACATTAGCTGACAAAATCATCAACAACAAAAACCTCGCCGTTCCTACACCTATTGAAATGGACGAGCTAGAAGAGTTGCTGATTGAGTTCGGTATCTTGGAAAGCGAAGAAAACGCTGCAAAACTGCAAGGTGCTGCTGTTGCTGAAGCAGATGGAGAGAAGAAGCTTGAAGACTCTCAAGGCGAAGCACTAGAAGCACTTAAGAAAGGAAACGTCGAAGTCGTCGCCGGCAGCTAGAAAGTAGCAGTACATGAATACATTCCTTAGTCGTTACCGATTGAGCCTCCTATACAAACAGGACGCTTCAGCGCTCACTACTAATCTATGAATACGATCAACAGATGGGCAGGAATTGCCCATCTTCCTCTCAATAGTTTCAAAGTGGAGGTAGAAGAAATGGGAAATGGGTAGTTATACAGCGACTAGACTGCCTGTGCAGCGTCAATCTGTCTATGTCTGCGTGGCAAGACTAGTTTAGTTTTTTGTTTTCTCCTTTTATTGGTTGGTTTTTTATTATTAGGGAATGGGAATAACTCTTTCCTATTTCCTTTTTTCTTAATATGGGAATGACACTCATGATTGGAACAATACAGACAAGAAGGAATTTATTTTCTTCAAAGCCCATTCCCCAAAGCCACTGGCATGATTGTCGGCGATCGCGCGATGATCGCTCAGTGGTTCCTCCCCACTCACCACTCCCAATTTACCATGAAACCCAGTCCAGAACAAATCAACGATTCGTCTGCCTCATCAGAGCATGATCCTCAAAAAAAATCCACAAGAATACCTCAACCCGGAACGGCTCAAGGTAGTTGTGCCTTTGATAGTGCAATGATGACCTTATTGCCGATCTCAGATGCAGCTCATGTCGTTCACGGACCGAGTGGCTGCGCTGCCAGTATGTGGGGAACTTATGGCAGTCTTTCCTCTCATTCAACATTGTACAAGATACGCTTTACCAGTGAAATAGAAGAAAGCGATATTATTTTTGGTGCAGCCAAAAAGCTTTACAAAGGCATTATAGAATTGCAAAGACGCTACAAACCTGCTGCGGTATTTGTCTACTCTACATGTATCACCGCTTTGATTGGTGATGATATAGAAGGAGTTTGTAAAGATGCTACTGAGGCTACAGGAATACCTGCTATTGCCGTACATTGCCCAGGATTCATTGGGAGTGAAAGTTTGGGTACCCGCGTTGCTGGAGAAGCTTTGCTTGAAAATGTTATTGGTACAGAAGAACCAGATTTCACCACGTCAAAAGATATCAATTTGATTGGTGAATATAACATCGCAGGTGCAATATGGAACATTTTGCCACTGTTGGAGAAATTAGGTATCCGAGTTTTGGCAAAAATTACAGGCGATGCGCGTTACAAGGAAATAGCTTGCGCCCATCGTGCCAAGCTAAATGTCGTGCTTTCTTCCAAGCCACTGACGAGTTTGGCGAAACGGATGAAAAAACGCTACGGCATCCCTTACATTGAAGAGTCTATCTATGGTGTGGAGCAAATCAATCAATGTTTGCAAAATATTGTCGCCAAATTGGGTGATGCAGAATTGCAAGAGCGAACAGCAATGCTTATTAGCGAGGAAACTGCTGCTTTACACGAAAAACTTGCTCCTTTCCGCACCCAGCTTCAAGGTAAGCGCGTTCTCCTTTATACCGGAAGCTTCAAAAGTTGGTTGATAATTTATGCGGCTCAGAAGTTAGGGATACAAATTATTGCTACCAGTACTTTAAATAGTACTGAAGAAGAAAGAGCAAGAATAAAAAGTTTGCTGGGTCAGGATAGTATCATTCTTAATCAAGACAGTCCCGCAGAAATTCTCCAAATCATCATTGAAAATCAAGCTGATATGTTGATTGCTGGCGAACGGTATCTTGATACTGCCCTCACAGCAAAGATTCCTTTCCTCAACATTGACGCCGAACGTAACCATCCCTATGCAGGCTATGCGGGAATTTTAGAGGTATCAAAAGAACTGCACGCAACTTTTTCCAATCCCGTGTGGGAGCATATACATCAGCCTGCACCGTGGGAAGAAAGTCAGGCAGTTGAAGAGTGATACCGTTGCACTTTCAGGTTGAGACTTGGACTTGATATCACCCCCTGTTCCCAAAAGGAGGAAAACTAATGGCAATTGTTAGCGTTACAAGTACATCAGTGGCAGTTAATCCCCTCAAACAAAGCCAAACTTTGGGTGGAGTCCTAGCTTTTTTAGGATTGAAAGGAATAATGCCGATTTTACATGGTTCCCAAGGCTGTACTGCCTTGGCTAAAGTCGTCTTAGAGAGGCATTTTCGTTGCAGCATTCCCCTTTCAACGACAGCGATGACAGAAGTGGCAACCGTTTTAGGTGGAGAGGAGAATGTTGAACAAGGAATCCTCACTTTAGTGCAGAAGTCTCAACCAGAAATTATCGGTTTGTGTACGACTGGACTTGTGGAAACCAGAGGCGATGACATGGGACGTTTCGTTAAAGAGATTCGTCATCGGCACCCGGAACTGGATTATCTACCTATTGTCCTTGTGTCCACACCAGATTTTAAGGGTGCATTACAGGATGGTTTTGCTGCTGCGGTTGAGAGTATACTTAAGGAAATTCCTCTTGAAAGCGAGAAACAGAGCCATTCCAATCAGATCGCAATTTTGGCGAGTTCTGCTTTTACTCCAGGCGATATACAAGAAATCAAAGAGATTCTTCGCTCCTTTGAACTTGTGCCAATCTTTGTCCCGGATTTTTCTAACTCACTTGATGGTCACTTAGAAGATTCCCAACGTGGCATTACAGCTCATGGTACGACACTGAAACAACTGCGTTCTATTGGAAATTCTGTATTTACAATAGCATTAGGTGAGAGTATGCGGCGTCCAGCACAAATTTTGGAAAAGAGATTTGGCATACCTTATGAGGTTTTTGGTGAACTAACAGGATTGGTGGCAGTAGACAAATTTTTACAAGCATTGTCAAATATTAGTGGCAATCGTGTATCAGAAAAATACTGCCGCCAACGTCGTGAGTTGCAATCAATCATGCTAAATACTCACTTTCACTTTGGTGGCAAACGAGTCTCCTTAGCAATGGAACCCGATTTACTTTGGTCAACAGTTTCTTTCTTACAATCAATGGGTGTTCAGATTCACGCTGCAGTCACGACAACACGCACTCCCATGTTAGAAAAACTTCCTATCGTTAGCGTTACTATTGGTGACTTGGAAGACTTTGAGTTACTGGCATCTGGATCTGACTTACTGATTGCCAACTCTCACGCGGAGGCGATCGCACAACGCTTGGGAATTCCCCTCTACCGTCAAGGAATTCCCATCTTTGACAAACTAGATAGCGGTCGTTTTCCCAAAGTTGGCTACCAAGGTACCATGCAGCTTTTATTTGATCTTGGCAACCTCTTTTTAATGGAGGAAGCAAAAGTTCAGTATTCGTAATATAGCTGAATGCTGACCACTTCACACCTAAATTCTAACTTTTCTAAGGTTGAAATGATGACTGAAGAGGACCTGATTAAACAATTTACAACAATGATCGAGAGATCTTTCCCAGAACTAGGAAGATCCTTACGCTACTGCCATCTCAAAGTCATCCAATTTTCAAGGGAGCAGTATTGCGAGATTACTGAGTTACAAATCGGCATTTATTGTCCTGAAAGCTTGATTGCTATTATGAAATCTCAGAAAAATTTGCTGAGAAATGTAGCAACACATCTGGGTCTAGATGACATTTTGTATATTAACGCTAACCGCTTGCTACGAGATACCGCATCCAAGATTAAAGACACTCATCCCCGCCTATGGTTAGAATTGCACTGGATTTTATCGAAAGAAAGGCTTTAAAAACTAAAAAAAGAATCTCCATAAATACGTGGGGATTTCAATTGGATGCCTTTCATGATTTGCTCTCATACCAATTCTCCATGAAGATGCACTCTCATTAGTAGAATTAGAAACAAAATGCAGGGGTATGAAGTTGAAGTATCCGAGCCGCTCTTATGCTTCAAGGGAAGCGTAAGAGCGCAAATACAATTGCACATTTTAAATATTTTGTCAATCACTTTTTTAATAAATTTTGCATCAAGTCCTTTGAAAATAAGCTCATTGCAACACTCAAAAATACTATAAACTGCGATAGTTGTCAGAGATTCCCTACAGTGGCTACGCAACTATTTAATCAGCCCCATGATTCAATTCATCAATCCCAATCTCCCAATAAATCTGATTCTCACTTGGGGGATAAATACGGATTGTAGAACTATTGGAAAACCGCTTTAACCTGTTGACTATCTGAGGAATTGCGTCTCCAACATGCGAGTAACTTTCCATCTCATAGGAAATAATAATGAGGACGAGAGGACTCGTATTTGCTTGGAAATACCAGTGGCAATGGGACAAAAGCATCCGTGTAAGAGGACTGAGAGCTTGGTAAAAGAGCTTACCAGTAGCTTCTGCCAGTTGTCTGTGCAGTAATTCATCAAGTAGCGTTGTCTTGATGGGAGGAACATCATCTGGATGAAGGTAAGATTTATTCATGACAAAACCTCTTTCTAGCAACAGATTAATTTACACGTAACTCTGTACTTCTTGGTTGTAGCGCGATAAACTCTCAAAGTTTTTTAACAGATCAAAAGAACAGGGTTTGAGCGCTACAGTGCCAAGATTTAGTTCATCCTGAAATCGTTTGATTTTATCTCGGCAAGTTGCTACGTCACCAATAATTGAGTTTTCGAGCAAATGCTCTTGATCAAAGCAACTTTTTTGACCAGTTAATGCTTGAAGATGTTGACTGTCGTTCCCAATATTTTCCACTTTGCCTCTCATGGCTTTCATCTTTTGACTGAAGTTGTTGATAAAGGGTAGAGCCTCACTTACCGCCTCGTCGTAAGTCCGAGCAACAAAGAAGAATCGTGCCAGCATAAATTGTTCAGAACCACTGGAATTTATATCTCGGTATTTAGTAAGATTGCTCTTCAGTCTCTCAAGGGTAAACGGCGCTCCTCCCATCAAACCAAAAGAATTAACTGCTGCAAATCTAATAGCTTCATCATCACTGCTTGCGACATAGACAGGAATTTTTTTCTGTAAGGGTTTGGGGTAAATAGTGATGCGATCGCACTGAAAGTACTTCCCGTTAAATGACACATCAGTGTGATACAAAAGTTTATGAACTAACGTTATTGCCTCTAGCGTTTTGGCGCGAGACTCATCCATAGGAGTGCTAAAGTGCTTGTTTTGATCTGGAAATGGGCCACCCTTCGCAATTCCAAAGGAAAGTCGCCCGTTACACAGGTTATCTAGTGTGGCAATATCTTCTGCAATGGTAATTGGATTATGAAATGCCAGTAACACTGCTGCCGAGCCTAATCGAATTTTAGAAGTCCTTCCAGCTAAGTGCGCCATCAATACCAAAATTGAGGGACTAACACTGAAATCATTAAAATGATGCTCTGTCACCCAGGCTGACTCAAAGCCCAAACTTTCTACGTGTTTTACCAACGCAACTTGCTCAAACATAGCACGATGGGCATCGTTGCCATGATTTTCGTAATTGCAGAAAAGTCCAGTTTTCATAGTAATCTTTCCTGTTCTCGTGTCAAGAGATGCATCCCAATGTATGTTCAGATTATTCTTCCACTATCTTTTTGCGTTTTTTATTGTACAAAAAGGATGGCGAAGCAACTTTTTATTGATGCTAGTTTCTGTTTCCTCAAACTTGATGAAGTGTTTCAGCAACTCTAAAAACCGTCGCTTGTCAAAAATGCCCTGAATTAATATTTCCAGCTCAGTTTCTCCTGGCTGTGGAAAATCTTCACCATCAATTGTGCGCCAAGGCTTGAATTCTTTCCAGTCAGAGGTTAGTGTGCCGACTCTTGCCTGCTTTCCACAGCCAATAACGAGAAATGCATTGTAAGAAAATAGCGTCGGAATTTTCTGTTTGTAGATTTGCAGTTGCTGATAAGCTTTTATAAGTGTGGCTTTTTTATTGCTTGGGTGAATCCACACTAGAACTGCTAAAGGTAACCCATTGATGAAGACAACTGCATTAAGACTGTGAGAATCGCTGTCCGAAACAGCAGTTGATGGATGAATGACTAGCCAGTCATTAGAAAGTAGATTAGCTGAATCAATTAACCATACTTTGTCATGAACTATTTGGTCCTTGACATGATATTTGACATCAACTCCAAAGCTCAACAGTTTGTGGAAACAACGGTTATTTTCCAGCACGTCAGAATCTGTACGAGTCACCTTAGAGATGACTGTTTCGATTGCTAAGGGTGGAATTGTGGGATTAATCCGCTTTAACGCATTGCGCAGGCAATTAACGAACAGGCTAAACGAAATAAACTCGTTGCTACAACTCTCTCGCGCTGAGTCGTCCACGCGCAAAACAATCTCACTATCACGTATGCACTCTGTAGAATTTCTAGAGGGCATGTCTGATGACGACAGGATAGTATAACCGATGACATCAAACCAAGTGAGCAAATCTGGTAAGGTTGCAGACGGTGTGAAGTCACGGTGGCGAAGCCTTTTCGGAAGGCTGCTCGCTTTTACAGTTGCAATTCTTGGTAGTGCTAGATTCATTGCTAGTGAGAGACATAATTTCTAGTTAACGCACAAGCTGTCCTCAAAACCCTAAAATAAAGGATTTGCATATATTAGTTGGTATACTCCCAACGATGTAGTCAACCCTGATGGTAATAATCCTCGCTTAAATATATTGTCAAAACTGTATCAAAAGTCACAAAATACCAAAAATATTGGTAATAATAGCTTGTGAGTATAGTGCGGCATAAATAACCAGATACTAGAAAACAGCTAAAGCTAGCTCTACGTATGTATTCTGCTCTCCTATCTCCTGTCGTTTTTGAAGTTATTACGTTTAACTAAGCAACCATAACTTATGCATTAAACTTTATCACCTGTTATTTTGACATAAAGTTGGTATGTTTATTGTTAAAAAGTATTGCAATATACATTAATTTAATCCAATAGTGCAACTGTATACAAACCTTTGTCTAATAGGTAACTGTTGTTACAAAAATACCAACCAAAATAGTGTGCGAATGCTAATTCGAGCGGTGATTTTGAGAGCGAAGTGCAAAGCAAATGTCTCGTCTTTTTTAGAAGAGGAAGTAGTAGATGATGGATATTGCTGATCGCTCTTGTATTTCCTGCAACAGCAGTTTGCCTGATTGGACTACTCTACTAATAGATCCTGACTCCAGGCATTTTGGCAACTGTTTCAATTTAAGGACTGGTATTGTGTGTAGAGTTATGCCTCGTTCTCATCATTCAACAAACGGTTCCAACCATAGTATTAGTCGTCAAACACAGCCTTGTAATTAAGGAGTATAAGGATATGCTAATTAGCGCTCGTAATTCTTTCAAAGGAACAGTCACTAAAATCAATACAGGAGCCGTTAACACTGAGGTGATTATCGAAATTACGCCTGGGGTAGAAGTGGCAGCAATTATCACCAAGTCATCGGCAGATAATCTCCAGCTTGTTGAGGGTGGACAAGCGATCGCTATTGTCAAAGCATCTGATGTGATGGTTGCTGTTTGACACTCCCACAACGAGAGGCGAACACAAACTTCATACTTATTTGAGATTTTTGGTAATTAGTAGCTTTTGCTACATTTGTTTTTGTGGATAAGTTGTATAATCCGCCATACACAAATTAAATTAGACATCAGTTACTAGCAGTCAACCATTAGAGTCTACAATGTATGTAAACTTCAATGGTTGCTGCTGTTTTATATATCTGCGGTAATATTGAACTAAATCAACCAATATCGGTTTGAAAAAAGAAAGCGACAGATAACCATGTCGGGGCGTTCTGTGTATGGTACGCCTGTTCGGCCCCACATGGTTATCTATTATATCACATTCGCTTAATTACTTATAAATAAAAGATAGGTTCGTAGTTGCGCTTTAGCGCTCTTAAAAATCATTGAGCGCTAAAGCGCAACTACAAACATTATTATAAGTGATAAACATTTTTGAAATTGGTATAAGGGAGGGTGCCGCTCGCTTCTACCAAGGGTTTTAACGAACACGCTGCAGCAGTTGCCATTACCCAAAATGCGATACGGATGGCATCGGCTGCTATCCGTATCGCCAACGATAAATTTAAAGTGGCTCAACTTTAGCGCGGATTGCGGGAGTAAAAAAGATAGTCTGAAATTCAGCTTGCCTTGCTGCTACGGGTTCTGGGGCGGAATTCCAAAGGCTTTCGTAGTAAAAGAACGATACGCCCAAATTACGTTCTTGGGCAGCCCGTACCTGAGACTTAATTTGTTGTATTGGAACTGGGCTATTTCTCAACCCTGCCATAATCCCAATTCCAGTAGGAATTTTTTGTTGTGCTTCTTTAATTTCTGGGCGAGAAATCTTTTCGATAAAATTTTGAAGATTGGGATGATAAACTTGCACAATTAACTCGTCTACAATATTTTGCCGTAACCAAGCAAGCCAGTCTTGCAGGTGAAGTTTGTAAGCAAAATCGTAGTAATTGGGGGAAATCGAGAAAATCGCTTTCGCTTTTTTCGCTTTCACTGCTTGGTTGAGTTGTACCATGAACGCCGTGATTTTACTAGCCCGCCAGTAAACCCATACTGGATCTTGAGGATCGGTGGGGGGATTGCTATTGGTTTGTTGATTGTACAAGGCAACGGTGTCTTTATCATAGCCGAATTCGTAGGGCAAACTCATGTGATCGTCAAACTGAATGCCATCAACATCATATTGAGTCACTGTTTCCAGAACGAGATCGGTGATAAATTGCTGCACTTTGGGATTGAAGGGATTGAGCCACGCAACTTCACCAGTATCATTAATCGAAGTTTGGCTCCCATCTCGCTTTTGCGTTAGCCATTGCGGATGATTCAATGCAAGTTCTGACGTTGCGGGAGCCATGAAGCCAAATTCAAACCAGGGAATGACTTGCAAGCCTTGACTATGGGCTTGGGCTACGAGGTTAGCGAGAATATCATGTCCATCTGAACCTTTTAAAACGAAGGGTTGAATACCTGCATTTTTTGCTACGGCACTGGGATACGTCACATATCCTGAGTTCCATACCACTGGGTAAATCGTGTTGAAGTTCAGCCGTCGCAGTTGGCTGATAGCATTTTGTACTTTATCGCGATCTTTGAGTGTGTTAAAATCATTACTGGTCATCCAAACTCCACGAATTTCCCGAGGGGGTAATTGTGCGATCGCAGGGTTAAAGTTGTCCAAAAGCAGAACAGTAATGAAAGATATCAGAATGAGGAGCGGGAAAAGACGTTTAAGCGATCGCTGCCAACCTTGAGGAATACAACGCAGCTCGATGGGCGGAAATAATGCATTAACAACCCACACTTGCCATCGTCTGGTTTTATAATGGAATCTACTCGTCATAAAGTCTACAAGCATTGGTCCTTTCTAGAGGATGAGGGTCGTAAAATACAGCAATTTGATGCGCCCCAAGAGAGAAACTGATGCGTAATTCAGCCGGCAAAGTCCTAGACGCAAATAATAGGTAATTAGTGCCCACTGTCCCTGCGGTGCAAGAAAACAATTACTGATACGTCTTCTGATTTAAACTAATAAGCAGTCAGCCATTAGCTATAGCTCGATTAACAATTAACAACATAAGTATACATATGAGCCAAAAACTGTCCCTTCCAAAGATGGGTTATGGAACATGGGCTTGGGGTAACAGACTGCTTTGGGGATATGACGAAAGTATGGATAGCCAGTTGCAAGCCGTCTTTAATCTTTGTGTGAGCAACGGTGTGACTTTATTTGATACGGGTGATTCTTACGGAACTGGGAGATTGAACGGGCGGAGTGAGCTACTACTAGGACGATTTTCCCAGGAATATCAAGGTTTGGGTAAAGAAAATATTTGTATTGCCACCAAGCTAGCTGCTTATCCGTGGAGATTGACACGTTCCTCAATGGTGTCGGCTTGCAAGGCATCTGCACAGCGTTTGGGTAAAAATGTTGATTTAGTACAAATGCACTGGTCTACGGCTAATTACGCTCCCTGGCAGGAAGGACGGCTTTTAGATGGTCTTGCCGATCTTTACGAGCAAGGATTAGTCAAGGGAGTAGGCTTATCTAATTATGGACCGAAACGGCTCAAACGAGTGCAGCAAAAATTTGCCGAGCGAGGAGTTCCTATTACTACTTTGCAAGTTCAGTACTCGTTGCTGTCCACTTATCCTGTCACTCAACTGGGAATTAAAGAGGTTTGTGATGAACTCGGCATAAGATTAATTGCTTACAGTCCTCTGGCATTAGGGATATTAACAGGAAAATACTCTGAAAAGGGTCCTTTTCCCAAAGGTATTCGAGGTTTACTGTTTAGACAGCTATTACCAGGAATCCGTCCGCTTTTAGCTTGTGTACAAGAGATAGCTCAATCAAACAACAAGACTATGTCACAGGTTGCTATCAACTGGTGCATTTGTAAAGGAAGTATTCCGATTCCAGGAGCAAAGACTGTCGAACAGGCAAAGGACAATATTGGTGCTTTAGGTTGGCAGTTGAACGAGAGCGAAATTGCTGAGTTAGATCGAGCAGCTGGGGGTGCAGATAAAAAAATGGTACAAAATATCTTTCAGACTAAGTAATATCATGTCTGCTGAATGACCGAAGAAAGGCATTTAGCAGCTATGCTGAAGGTAAGAAATTTTTAAAAAGCTCTCTGCCACTTTCTTTTCAAGCCCTAAATTGATTTATCAACAAAGAAAACTTGTCCGCTCAAGATTCATACTACAATAAATACTAC
>JAQYWN010000651.1 GCA_029379265.1 Rhizonema sp. NSF051 | reverse complement strand
GATGTTGAGAGGATATCTCCCCGATAGGTTTGCTTTTGCACCACGGCAGGGATGTTTGTTGAAATTGGTTGAATTGACTTGATAGCACCGTCTGATGCATGATAGTCCACCTCATACAAACTGGGTACATAAATTCCCGGTACTTGTGCAAGTGCAAGCAGTTTAGTTTGTCGAGAGGCATTTCTGACGGATTTGTAAGCGTCAATAAAATTTCCTAGCAGGTTTTCGCCATCTCCCAGCAAAATGACATCAAAAAAATCAGCGAAAGGTTCAGGGTTAGCAGTGAGTACAGGACCGCCACCAAAAACTATGGGATGATGATCATCACGGGAAGTCGCCCTGATGGGAATTTCTAAAAATTCCAATAAATTCAAAATATTGACATAATCCAGTTCCCACGACATGGAAAAGCCGAGTACTTCTGGTTTTCTCGGAAGTTGTTCGTGGGTATCGGTAAACAGGCGACTCACCTGCATATCAGAACGCATTGCTAAAGTTGCCCACACCACTTGATAGCCAAGGCTTGTTATCCCCACAGTGTAATCATTCGGAAAGGCGAAGATGGTAGGGATGGCGTCTGTGTTGGGAGTTGCGGGGGTGAAAAGCAGGCGTTCGGTAGCGAATACAGATGATGTCACAGGTGTTTGTTAGGAAGTGTTTGTAAAATAGTGAAATTGACATTGTTTTCAACGATCTTGTATGCCTAAGCAAGATAAAATTGTTGCCCGAATCTCTTCATTATGAATTTTGTAGCAGGAACCTTTGACTTACTAAATTGCAATTGCCTGTGCAGTTCAACGAGAGAGCGTGAAGTCTCGCTAACGGTTTGCTCACTCTTTATTTAGTGATGAACCTCCTTAGACGATCGCTCGCTATCGAAATCGTCCTAGACATGGACATTGCAATGTTTTGAACACCTCGAATAGTTTTCCCTTTAGGTGGCTGGGGCTTCTGTTTGGCTTTGGGGAGAGCCGTCTGTTTGACAAAAGGATGAACAGCAGTGGGAATTTTCCCAGATCTATGAAGATAGAATTTCGGCATGATGATTAATCGAGTAAAAATTTAGTAAAGAGGTGATTTGAAAATTGAGAAACCCTATGTAGGTAGCAGTGCGATTTTGTTAGGTGCTGAAACTTAGGGATATTTATCACCTTTTCCCTTCTAAATTCAGAGCGAAAATCCGGGGTTGATTGAGAATAAGACAATTTAGTTGAGAATTAAAATCTGCTCTCACGCTCATCGCATCGCTGCATTTCCAAACGCAATTTTTCCTAAGAATTAATCGCTTATCGTCTCATAGAAAGCCTTAATCTGCGGCGTTTTGACCTGTGGGGCTATGAGAATGTAAAGCTTACTAGTTGTAGAAATGTTCATAAAAATACTTGTCTGTGCCTCGCAGATGTACAAAATTTACAATTCAACTTCGGCGGGCGTTCTGACTCACAAGGAAAGCCTTGATTACAGCTGCGGGACAGCGCCGGATTCACACCGGACTTTCCCCGTTTCCTCTAGTGGCTGTTCCCCACTAGAACCGAGATTCCTCTGAATACTAACACAACTGACGAATATACCTCGCGTTTCGCGGAAATTTCAATTCCGTAATAAATCAAGAGGAGTCTGTGAATCTATCTACCGTTGGGATTAACTTTGTAAGTGGATCACAAATTAAAGATCTGCGTTTGGTAGCATCAAATATATACCGAGCAGAACGTCGAGCTTTTCAGGCAGAAATGGTGTTGAAATAACAATGCCAAATTGTTTCCAGCTTGAGAATCGCAGTTTCGGAGATGATATAAAGAATTGTAAAACTTCTGAAAATTGTTACTGTATAAAGTTGCAACCAGACAGTAATTATGTTATTATGACACACGACTATCGGTTCTGGTGGAGAGTAGCCATCAGGCGCAAGGGGGAAAGTTCGGTGCAAGTCCGACGCTGTCCCGCAACTGTGATGAGACCAAGATAACATATGTCTCTAAGTCAGAATGCCCGCCGATTAACTCTAGACACAAAACACTTATCTGCGAGGTACAGATGATACATACAATCAAAAGATTTTGCGAGAACAGGTATCGATTTAAGCCAGTATCTTCTGTAAAGTTAAATACTTCACAAAGCTTTTAGTCATAATGCTCAATCTCGTAGTGTCCTGTAGGAATTCGGGTATCTACAAGGAATAGCATAAAATCTTTTCTATTATCCAAATAGTATCCAGCATGATTTAGGCGTAGCAATTCGTTGCTTGCTGCTATAGAGCGCCTAAAAACCAAAAACTTATAGCACAAATGAATACCTGTATTTACTGAAAACGAGGAGTTTCATGTCTACGAATCGTGTCGTGACTTATTGTGCATTTTTCTCAAAATTATCTATTTTTATCGCAATTTATGAGATGGTATGTGGGGGATACATAGCTCTAGCCGATGCGAAAGAAGTTCCAATGCTTTCATTGAAAGCGCAACCCAGCACCAGTACTGTTAATTTAGTACAGTCGCTACCCAGTACACAGCCGGAAACCCTCCCAAAACAAGCAGTTGTGCCAGTGACAAGAGTACAGCTTGTGAAGATAAACAATGGTATTCAAGTCATTTTAGTCACACCTGCTAAAGAAAAACTGCAAATTATTTCCTCTCCAGCGATCGCTAATAAATCGCTGATATATTTTAAAAACACAAAGTTGCAATTACCGAATGGTCAAGAGTTTCATGCATTGAACCCCCAACCGGGAATAGAGTCAGTTGATATTACCCAGCTTGATGATCATACAGTCGAAGTGCGGGTAGTAGGGAAACTCGTAGCGCCAGCCACGTCAGTAGTGCAAAAAGATGGGCGTTTAGTCGTGGATGTAACGCCACCCGCATCAACAGCCCAACAACCCGATATTGAAATTACAGTCATCGGTAAAGTCTTAGATCAGCCTGTGTTCTCTCCCTTCCGTCGTGAAGGGACAGTGAAAGATTCTACCCGTCCAGTTTATGTGGTTACCAAAGAAGAAATCGAAGCGCAGGGTGCAAAAACTATCACAGAAGCACTGCGTTTCCTTCCAGGAATCTTGCCAGACGGAACAGTTGGGACAGAAGTGAACGCATTAAGCGGTCAATTTATCCGGGGTTCTAACTCAGAACAAGTGTTGATCTTAATTGATGGTAGACCAATTAACAACCTCGGATCTGGTAGCTTTGACCTTTCAGAAATTACCACCGACAACGTTGAAAGAGTAGAAGTCTTACCAGGAGGAGGTTCAACCCTTTATGGTTCCGATGCAATTGGTGGAGTGATTAACATAATTACCCGTCGTCCGACAAATAAACTGACAACACAAGCAAAAGTTGTATATGGTGCTTATGGACTAAATCAGCAGGGTATCCAAAATAGCGGCAAAGCCGGGGATATTTCTTGGGTTGTTGGTTATAATCGCACTCAAGCAGATAATAACTATCCTTTTTCCATACCATCCGCTAAGTTTGAGGGAACGCGGAAAAATAATGATGTTCTCTATAACAACTTTAATTTGAAACTAGAGGCGGACTTAGGTAAGCGCAACACCCTCACCCTCTCCACTCTCTACTTAGGAAAAGATCAAGGAGTTCCAGGAGGAGTTCCTATTCCCGTACCCCAGTATGGACAAGGTTATTTTAACTCTTTGACTGATCGCGATCGCAAATACACAGACCAAGTTCTCACTGATTTAACCTGGAACTCAAAATTGGGAAATGGAAATGATTCCCTCTTAACAGCGAGAGTTTACGCAGATTTTCTCAACACCCGTTACGATAGTCGAACTTTACCACTTTCATCCGAAAACCGATTTGATGACAAACAAAGTTCCTACGGAGTGCAAACACAGCATAGTTGGAAATTTGCCAAAAATCAAACTCTAACTTATGGCTTTGATTACCGCAACGTTTCAGCGCGTAATAGCACTTTCCAATATTCTACCCAAAAAGGAACAGTCACTTATGACGATAGCATCAGTCAAGGAGCGCTATTTGCCAGATATGAAATCAACTTTACTCCTGGTTTTGCCGTCAATTTAGGCTTACGTCAAGATTTCAACAGTTTAGCAAATGGTTCGTTTACATCACCAAGTGTAGGCGCACGCTGGGCAGTCTCTAACTCTACTACCCTCAGAGCTAATTATATTAGAAATTTCCGCGTTCCCACTCTTTTCAACTTATATGCTCAAGGTTTTACCTTTGTTGGTAACCCGAATTTGCGACCAGAACAAGGTGATAGCTATGATCTAGGCGTAGACCAAAAAATTGGCTCTTTTGGTCTATTGCGTTTGACATTTTTTAGTAATACAATATCTGATTTAATTGCCTATAACTTTGCTGTTCCCATAGCATCTTATGAAAATATCGGCTTAGTTCGTACCAGAGGACTTGAAGCGGCTTTTAACTTACAATTAGCAAAGAATGTATACGCTTTTGTAAACTATACGTTAAACGACCCTCAGATATTAAAAAGCACCAACCCTAGCGAAGTAGATAAAGAATTGCGGTTTGCAGGTGCAGACGGCTTAAATGCGGGAATTTCTTATGAAAATCCGCAAGGTTTGTACTTAGGATTTCTTATGCATTCCCTAAGTGGATATCCGATAAACAACACTAACACAGAATTTTTACCAGGATACACGACTTTCGATATCAAAGCACGAGTTCCTGTGAGTAAAAATATAGTTCTAACTGCTAGTGTAGACAATATTTCCAATCAGAGGTACCAGTTATTCCCTGGTTTTCCTGATGCAGGTAGGGTTTTCCAAGTTGGAATAAATGCGCTATTTTAATAGCTATTAGCTATCCTCAAATTAAAACAGGAAATTAGCCATGCCTGAATTTAATCCTTGGGTAACACCATTAAATCGCATCATCAATGAAGCGACACAAACAGGAGGATACATTGAGTATCAAGACTTTGATTGTAGT
>JAQYWN010000650.1 GCA_029379265.1 Rhizonema sp. NSF051 | reverse complement strand
GAATATATTTATTTATGGGGTTGCACTCAGAACTCAAGACTCAGCACGATAGATCCACTGAAGAGGTTTAGATGAGCCAGGAGCAATGGACCGCAGTTGACCGCTACATCACCGATTTGCTTGTGCCGCCAGATACCGTGCTGGATGCGGCGCTTCAGGCTTGTGAGGCAGCAGGCCTACCGCCACACAACGTTTCGCCGAACCAGGGGAAGTTCCTACAGTTGTTGGCGCGAGTTCAGGGGGCACGAACTATCTTGGAGATTGGCACCCTGGGAGCGTATAGCACGATCTGGCTTGCACGGGCTCTTCCCGCCGATGGAAGCTTGGTGACGCTGGAGGCTGACCCAAAGCATGCCGAAATTGCACGTGCCAACATCGCACGCGCCAATCTGACCGAAGTCGTCGATCTGCGCCTCGGGCGAGATCTGGATACGCTGCCTCAGCTTGCTGCGGAGGATCGCGGCCCATTTGATCTGATCTTCATTGATGCCGATAAGCCAAGTAATCCAGATTACTTTGCGTGGGCACTCAAGCTCTCCCGTCGCGGTAGCCTGATCGTTGCCGATAATGTCGTGCGCAACGGAGCAGTGGTCGATGCTGCCAGCAACGATCCCAGCGTCCAGGGGGTACGCCGTTTCAACGAGCTGCTCGCCGAGTCGCCGCAAGTGAGCGCCACAGCGATTCAGACTGTGGGCAGCAAAGGGTACGATGGCTTCGTGATCGCGATCGTTACTGCTGAGTTATAAAGACCAACGTAAGTCACACCGATTTGATAGCTCCACAAATTATCCTGCGGGTACTTTTGGACGAGGTTGAAGCATAATATCTCTCTGAGGGGAGTGACATTTGCCTAATTCTATGTGCCTAAGAGAGACTTATAGAGGGCTATACAAGTCCAATCATTGCTCTTTTCCTTGGTTTGAGCGACCATAGAGCTTTGGAAAGCAGTTGTTAAATATTGAAGGAGATATGACTTTGACCAAATCTCGTAAATTGTTTATTTGGGGAGCATTAATTGCTGGTACTTGCAGTTTCGGTATTGGTCTGATATTCTTTCGAGGATGGTCCCATCAGATAACTCCACAACCTTTAGCCCAATCTCGACAGTCGCCGACCCTAAATTCAAAAAGCATAAGTCCAGCAGATTCATTAAACCAAGATACGCCGTTAAAATCGCCCATAACAAAAGATATCATTGTTAGTGTACCCAAGCAATTTGAGGGAACAACTATCCGTGAAGCCAAACTAAGTGGACAGAATAAAGTCATCGCACTGACATTTGATGACGGTCCCTGGCCTAAAAACACTGAGCATGTGCTCAATCTCCTTGAACAACACAACATTAAGGCAACATTCTTCTGGATAGGAGAAAACGTGAAAAATTATCCTCAGATTGCCCAGAAAGTGATAGCCGCAGGTGACGTTGTTGGCAATCATACTTGGCATCACTGGTATCGTCCCATGAACCCTGCCACATCTGCGGATGAAATTGACAAGACAGCCGCAGTTATTTATCAAACCACTGGTGTGAAAACAGATCTCTTCCGTCCTCCTGGAGGCTTTCTCAAGAACGGACTAGCGGACTATGCTAAACAGCACAAATACCTTGTTACCATGTGGTCAGATGATGGTCCGGAATTTAATCGGCACGCCACATGGCAAACCATGGTCAAAGACGTGCTAGATAATGCCAAACCGGGGGGTATTGTGCTCATGCACGACGGCGGAGGACCTCACTACAAGACAATGGAAGCTTTACCTTACATTATCGACGGTCTGACAAAACGTGGCTACCGATTTGTGACAGTGCCAGAGATGCTAGAACTACAACAAAAATAACTTGCTCTGACAATTTAGACAATGACAAAGCACTTCTTACCTCATTATCCTAGAGCAAAAGATTACTGAGTCTTGAATTTATCGTCAACCGGAATCTGATAGCCATTGGCAAGACGATTAGTCATGTTTGCAGTGGCAATAATCGCCATCAATTCGCTGAACATAACATCACTCATTCCTTTGGTACGCGCTGCTGCCGTGTGTGAGGCAATACAGTATTCACAATTATTAGTCACGCTCACTGCAATATAAATCAATTCGCGCATTAATGGATCTATTTCGCCAGAGCTAACCATGACTTCCTTCAGTGTTTCCCAGGTTCGCCGCAGGGTAGGAGGATGGTTGGCTAAGGCTTTCCAAAAGTTGTTGATATAATCAGATGAGCGCGTGGTGCGGATATCATCATACACCGCACGCACTTCATCGCTACTGTCTTCGTATTCTATCAGATTTGTCATATTTTTATTTCATGAGTCAGGTAAGGAATTAGAGGGATTTTACAACCTCCTTGTGTAACATCTGAACATTTTAGGCGATCAGATGTGTATTAATACAGTTCTGAAAGATATTTTACCTAGTAGTAAAGACGCGATCAAACGAAGTCTTTACATCTGACCGGACAAGATAATTGATGGTGCTATATCATGTTCGGTAAATAAGTTATAAATAAATTTTGGTTCGTAGTTGCGCTTTAGCGCTGTCATTAGATTGAGAGCGCTAAAGCGCAACTACAAACAATATTATAAGTGTTCAAGCGAACATGAGATGACAACAAAATTCATCGTTGAATAGACAAAACTTGTCGAGCAGGGGCAAAATTTACTATCTACTGAAGATTTAATGCATAATTTGGCTATAGAGATCCATAATGCGATCGCATTTGCAATTGCGTACATTGATACTTTTCTTGGACGATCACCTGGTTTTGATTCCAGGAAAAGGTTTGCAATTAATTCCTACTGCTACCATGTCAAATTGTTAGGATATGTTTTAGTCATTGCTCGCTGCGGTGCTGATGTCTTCAAATGAAGCGATTAGCTTTGTGAGTTCTATTACAACAACCCCCCACTTTTAAAACATCCTCTTAATATGACTTTGTCATTTCCAGTTGAAAAAGATTGTCGGCATATCTGGACCCCCTTCACCCAGGCCCAGACTGCCTCACCACCCCTGTTAATTACCGAAGGCAAGGGCGCTATCCTTAAGGATGCCAACGGTCGGGAATACCTCGACCTGATATCCTCCTGGTGGGTTAATCTGCATGGTCACGCCCATCCGGCGATTGTTCAGGCGATCGCAGAGCAGGCGTCAAAACTCGAGCAGGTGATCTTTGCTGGATGCACCCACGAACCGGCGATCAATTTAGCTAACTCCTTAGCTAGTCTTCTGCCTGGCGATTTGGGTCGGGTGTTCTTCTCCGACGATGGCTCCACTGCCGTCGAGGTTGCCCTCAAGATCGCCTTGCAATACCATCGGAACATGGGGGACACCAGGCGCACCCGACTGCTGGCGTTCGAGGGTGGCTATCACGGTGATACCTTTGGTGCGATGGCGACGGGGGGGCGGTCGGGTTTTTTCGATGCCTTCGCACCAAAGCTGTTTCCGGTAGACTTTCTGCCCTTTCCTGCCACTTGGCAGGGTGATTCAGCAGTTGAGGAAAAAGAGCAGGCAAGCTTGGCCCAGCTTGACCTCTTTTTGACAGATCACGGACAGGAAACGGCGGCGATCATCCTGGAGCCCCTAGTCCAGGGAGCCTCCGGGATGCGCATGAACAGGCCAAGTTTCATCCGGCAGGTGTGTGAACGGGTGAAGGCGGCTGGTGTCCTAGTGATTTTCGACGAGGTGATGACTGGTTTTGGGCGGACGGGTACAATGTTCGCCTTGGAACAGGTGGGATGGACGCCGGACATGATCTGCTTAGCTAAGGGACTGACGGGGGGTTTCCTGCCCTTGGCTGTCACCGTTTGTCAGGAATATTTATATGAAGCGTTTCTGGACGACGGCTTCGATAAAGCCCTGGCTCACGGCCATTCCTTCACGGCGAATCCCTTGGGATGTGCTGCGGCTTTAGCCTCCCTGCGGCTGTTTCGGGAGGAGGACACGTTCAGAAAGATTGAAACGATTCACCAGACTCACCAGGCGGGACTCATAGCCCTCGAAAACCTGAACCTACCCCACCTTGACCGCTTTCGCCTGTGTGGCACGATCGCCGCTTTCGATATCGACGTAGCGGATGCTGGATACAGGGCAGGCATTGGTAAAATCATCCGGGAAAAAGCCCTGGAACATAATCTCCTGCTGCGTCCCTTAGGGAACACGGTCTATCTGTTGCCGCCATATTGCCTGACGGCAGAGGTGTTGCGGGATACCTGGAATAGAATCAGCCGGATTATCGAGGAGTTAGACGTTTAGGCTGAACTTCTCCGTTCGTAGTTGCGCTTTAGCGCTAAAGCGCAACTACAAACCAAAATGCCACGAATTTATGAAACGTTGTACTAAGTACCGATTTCTTTCGTCCTGAAACCGTTCGGATGATTCTGGAAGTTTCTTCCCTGACATCTCTACACCCTATTTTAATGTGTACGACAAAGTATAATTTAAACTGTATTTCCTGAAAAAAGGAAACTTTTTTCAGTTAGCACGATGTACTATTCTTAGGACAATAGTCAGAGCAGTTATTTGCTTCTTCAGTGAGGACAATTGAAGGTTGTACTGCACACTTAAGAAAAGCATTACTTGAAAAGAATTGACAATTGTTACACGGTACTTTCTTTAAAGGATTAGCAGTAATAATAATTTTATCTATTGTCACTGTTCTCATCTTGGATATCAGAAGAAATAAACCTGTCCAAATAATGACAAACCCTAGAGGAACAAAAGCAATGACTGCATCTGGTACAGTGCCTAAATCAGGCTTTGGATGATTTACTTGAACTTTCGTTTGATTGAATTGATGAAAATTTCTTTTGTGTACTATATAGTGTTGTTCAAAAGACATATTATTTACCATTAATGCTCTGAGAATGAGAACAGAATTTTTGGTTGTTTTTCATAAGAGATAATTTTTCAGGTAGATGAACAATGTAGATT
>JAQYWN010000649.1 GCA_029379265.1 Rhizonema sp. NSF051 | reverse complement strand
TATTTAGGAATAGGTAAGCTTGTAATAAAAGTTCCTTCTCATAAGGAAACCTCACAACTCCCTCAAAAAATCTTTTAATATCTTCCTGAGTTTGCGGTTGAATTTTCTTGCAGTATAAAATAAATTGACCTAAATCATCTGCGGTCATCAAACTTTTACTCCTTCCCCTGTTCGCCGCACAAAACCCAATAAGGTTTGGATAACGGATGAAGAGCAAAGGAAAAAATTAATTTGTAAGCATTTAGCCATCAGTAATCAACCCTTCTCTATAGGGGAGACGCAACGCGAACATTTAGAAACGTCGCTCCAAGGAAGCGTTACTCCTTTGTGAGAAGAGCGCTCGCTGACGTTCGTTCCGACGCTACCACTTTGTTTCCGCGAAGATTTCTCCTCGCCTAATACGGTAGAATGCCTCATGCGCTCCCACTCACTATCAGCCTATATGACTCGGCTAGATATTGTGTGTCACTTACTACAAAATTCTGTTCATAGTTAACTGAGGAGCGTATGTAGTATGGTATGCTTACATTAGTTTTTCACCCTTTTCCTCTTAACCTTTTACCTTTAATCAAACAGTATTGACAGATAACCCTATAGCATAAAAAGATACCATTTCTCTTGAGAAGGTATCATCCGCAGAAGTGACTAAAAAAAATTATTATAGTCGCAAATGTGTACGCTAATATACTGATGATTTGGGAAGACAATGAGTAATCACCAGAGACATGCTTCTAAAGAGAGAAGGCGAGAACGGGAAGAGAATAATAGTCATTCCTTCGCTAATTAAATACCTGTAAGCTGTTGCATGTGCGCAAAAAAGTTAGCACTTTGAAGAGCCTGAACAGCTGTTCTAGAATCTTGTACCCAAAATTGCCGACCAAAACGAACAAGTTGACGAGAATTTCCTGCCTGTACAATTCCTATTACTGGCACTTTTGCTTTTTCTTTGTCCCCTGACTGCTCTTGCAAAATTGTTTTCAAACGATATTGTTCTTCAATAGTGGCTGCTTGCAGGGGATTTAGTTCTACCATTACCATCTGCACTGTTTCTACTGACTCTGCATCTTCAACAATCAATTGAGTTTGATCGTCTCGCCGATCTACCTTGCCCCAAAGAATAAACCTGGAATCAACCTGTAGCAGTAAATGAATCCGCTCATAAATTTTAGGAAATACGACGGCTTCCAATTGTGTGGTTAAATCTTCTATCTGCAAAATTGCCATTGGCTCGCCCTTTTTAGTCATGACTTTTTTAACTCCATTAAGCATGACAACTGCACAAAGGGTCATTTCCTCTCTTTGTTCTCCAAGCTGCGAAAGGTTAATTGGAGCCAGAACTCTAGCTGAGGAGCGTAGAGATTTCAACGGATGGTCTGATACATAAAAGCCTAACAGTTCTTTTTCCATCCGTAACTTTTCCTGTGGAGGGTAGTCAGAAATGGGTTTAGCTTTGGGGGCAACTTCAAAGATGTTTTGGGCTGTACTTTTATTATTCAAAAATCCGTCGCCTAGCAAATCGAACAGACTCACTTGACCACTCGCTCTATCTCTCGCGCGAGATTGAGCCCAATCATACACAAGCTCGAGATCTTGGATTAACTGATGGCGATTGGACTCGAGTTTGTCAAAAGCTCCACAGTGGATCAGTGCTTCTAATGTCCGGCGGTTAACAGCACGTAAATCTACGCGATCGCAAAAATCCGAGAGTGATTTAAACTCTCCAGCTTCATTTCTGACCAATAAAATACAGGCGATCGCATTTTGCCCGACGTTACGAACTGCTGATAATCCAAACAAAATCTTGTTTGTTGATGGCGTAAAGTCCACACCAGAGCGATTAATATCAGGCGGCTCTATCTGAATATTCATACTCAAACAGGTAGAGATATATTTCTGCACCTTGTCTGTGTCGCCACTATGTGCAGTTAACAGCGCCGCCATGTATTCTAATGGATAGTTCGCCTTCAAATACGCAGTTTGATATGTTACATAACCATACGCTGTTGAATGGGATTTATTGAAACAATTAGAAGCTATCAAGCCATTTTTAATCACAAAATTATGGTCGCGCTCCACACCAATGTCATAGACATTTTGTGTAGCTAATGCTCTACGTGTCATAATTTTTACCATAATTTACCTCAAAAATTTCCCAAATTATTTGATTACTAAAATAGTCAATATGTTAGGGTGAGCATTGCCCACTTTGTTGAAATACATAACCTAAGTCGCTTGACGCAACATATATGATGCGTAGTCATTGGGCATCGTTAAATGGACAAAAAGGGGATTGTGATTTCTTACTTTTCACCCATGACCCATGACCAGCCCTAACTATGATAACGAGCAACTTACTTATGGTATTCAATAATGAGAGCGTAAGCCGCCACCACTCTCGAAAGTTGATGCGACTTTATACACATTGGGCAGAATCGTCAACATGTACTAAAATCAATGACTTGAGTCATAAAGGAAGCAATCATGGTATCCATCCGCGAGTTGCACAAACAGTTAGTTACGAAAGAACGTTCGGCTGTTGAAATTACCCAAGAAGCTTTAGATCGTATTCAAGCACTAGAGCCAAAATTGCACAGTTTCTTGTGCGTGACTGCTGAACACGCTTTGGAAGTGGCTCGTACTGTGGATGCTAAAATTGCCGCAGGCGTTGAAATTGGAATTTTAGCAGGAATTCCGATCGCGATCAAAGACAATATCTGTACTCAGGGAATTCCCACAACTTGCGCCTCTCGGATTCTAGAAAACTTCATACCACCATATGAATCAACGGTGACGCAAAAACTGGCGGATGCTGATGCAGTGATCGTGGGTAAAACGAATCTAGATGAGTTTGCTATGGGTGGTTCCACAGAAACCTCAGCCTTCCAACGCACGGCTAATCCTTGGGATCTATCGCGAGTACCAGGTGGTTCTTCCGGTGGTTCGGCAGCGGCAGTAGCAGGGGGAGAATGTACTGTAGCTCTTGGTTCCGATACTGGTGGTTCGATTCGGCAACCCGCATCTTTCTGCGGTACAGTTGGCATGAAACCGACTTATGGACTTGTTTCCCGTTACGGTTTGGTGGCATTTGCTTCCTCTTTGGATCAAATTGGACCATTTGCTCGTTCTGTCGAAGATGCCGCAATATTATTGAATGCGATCGCAGGTTACGATCCCAAAGACTCCACTTCGCTAAAGGTGGAAATTCCCGACTATACTGCCAACTTAAAACCAGATCTCAAACCTAGATCAAAGCTGAGAATTGGTGTCATCAAAGAAACCTTTGGAGATGGCTTAGATTCTGTAGTTGAACAAGCTGTTACCAAAGCGCTGAATCAACTACAAAGTTTGGGCGCAGAAATTCATGTCATTTCCTGTCCCCGATTCCGCTATGGCGTACCCAGTTACTATATTATTGCTCCTTCAGAAGCATCGGCCAACTTAGCTCGTTATGATGGTGTTAAGTATGGCTATCGCGCTCCGGAAGCAGATAATCTATTATCCATGTACACTCGTACCCGTTCCACTGGTTTTGGTGCAGAAGTCAAACGCCGGATTGCGATCGGAACTTACGTTCTTTCTGCTGGTTATTACGATGCTTACTATCTCAAAGCGCAGAAAGTCCGCACTTTAATTAAGCAAGACTTTGAAAAAGCTTTTGAAACAGTCGATATGTTAGCCTGTCCGACTGTTCCTACCACTGCTTTCAAAGCGGGGGAAAAAGACGATCCCTTGAGCATGTACCTACTTGACTTAATGACGATTCCCGTGAACCTTGCGGGCTTACCCGGTATAAGTGTTCCGTGTGGTTTTGACAACAATGGACTACCGATTGGTTTGCAGCTGATTGGCAAGGTACTTCGAGAAGATCAACTGTTTCAAGTCGCTTATGCTTATGAGCAATCAACCTCTTGGCATCAGCGATTGCCGCAGCTTTAAAGAGTTGTAGAGACGCTTGCTTCATGGGTAGCGCGTCTCTACTGTTATTGGCTACTGGCTTTTCTGTGGAGTGAATGTAACGCTCTTAACACTATCTACAGCTCCTAGAGGTTGTGGTGGCTGATTATTTGTAGAAATTAATACAGCGCCAGCGTTACCAGAACGTACACTTAACTCTTTTTGAGCTGTCCAGGTTTTGCGCTCGCCCTTGTTCATAAATCCCTCAAATGCAGTTTTGCCATCCACTTTGACTCGCAGCCAAGATTTGTCCTGAAGATCGAGAGTGACTTCAACATTAGAATTGGCGTTTGTTGTCGGTGATGCGGTTGGGGTAGGAGTGGATGCTACTGGCAAGACCGTTTTTGATTTGGGAGGGCTGGCTGAGTTTTGCTTTGAACTAGATAGTTTTGAAATTTGTCGGGGGGAAGTTTTTTGCTTAGTATCGCTTGCTGAGTATTGATCCTGATTTACAGATTCTGCTGTCTGTCGTGGAACAAGCATGTAAAACAGTCCAAAGCTAGCTACGGCTAAAAGTAAGGCATATGGTATCACAAGAGGTGGTATGCGGAAATTCGATTTTTTCTTTTTATTTTCATGATTTTCATGATAATCATAATTGTTTTCAGGTTCGGGAGCGGAAAAAGCTGTTGCAAAAGTTTGCGACAAAGCAGATCCATCTAATCCCACAGCATCGCCATAGTGACGAATAAATCCTTTAACATAGACAGCTTCTGGTAATTCTTCAAATCGCTCTTCTTCTAAAGCTTGGATGAAAATTGGTCGAATACGTGTATGAGCAGCTACGTCTTCTATACGTATCGATTTTTCTTGTCGCACTTGTTTTAACTGTGCAACTATCTCTTTGAGTTGCTCCTCTTGAGCCTGATTTAAGAGCTTCACCTTCTTCTCCTAATGTTTGCTAAATGTTAAGTTTTTAATAGACGACTTTTTGGGATGTAATAATTTTTTTTGGCTTACTGAGAGTCTATCATTTCTTAAT
>JAQYWN010000648.1 GCA_029379265.1 Rhizonema sp. NSF051 | reverse complement strand
GTGGCTTTTCTCTCCTTTAGCACATTATGGTGCTGTTTTTCTTGCGCTTACCCTGACACTACACCTAGAAGTCCATAGCGGGATAAGGTAACGATACTGGCAAAGCCTCTTTTCACGAAGCCTTCCAAATTTCTAATTTTTAATTGCTCCCACTCCATCACACAAACCCTTATCCTCCTTGCTCACATAATGATTATTTTTCAAATAATCGCCTATCCAAGTACAAGCCTGTACCAGTAAATCATCCAAATCAAAATTCCACAATTTTGCAGTCCGATCACTACTAGTAGAAATCATCATCTTGCCATCGGGGCTAAAGGCGACACTATAGACATAGCCGCTATGCCCAGTGAGGGTTTGCAGTTCCTTGCCTTGGGTGTTCCACAACTTCACCGTCTTGTCAGAACTTGCAGATGCAATGGTCTTGCCATCAGGGCTGAAGGCGACACTATAGACATAGCCGCTATGCCCAGTGAGGGTTTGCAGTTCCTTGCCTTGGGTGTTCCACAACTTCACCGTGTTGTCATCACTGGCTGTTGCAATGGTCTTGCCATCGGGGCTGAAGGCGACACTTCTGACTGTGCCGCTATGCCCAGTGAGGGTTTGCAGTTCCTTGCCTTGGGTGTTCCACAACTTCACCGTCTTGTCAGAACTTGCAGATGCAATGGTCTTGCCATCGGGGCTGAAGGCGACACTTAAGACATAGCTGCTATGCCCAGTGAGGGTTTGCAGTTCCTTGCCTTGGGTGTTCCACAACTTCACCGTCTTGTCAGAACTTGCAGATGCAATGGTCTTGCCATCGGGGCTGAAGGCGACACTTAAGACATAGCTGCTATGCCCTTCTAATCGATTTCGTTCTCTAACCCCATAAACTACCTGCTGTAGAGTAGTTACTGCCCTGATGCGGTTATCGGTTTCTACATCTTTATTTAGTTTTTTAACCTGTTTCCCTGCCTTTAAGCCTGCGACTAAAGCTTCAATGTCTAAATTTGATGATAATCGGTTTTCTGCATTGAGAGTTTCAGCTAAAATTTCTGCATTGGCTTGCCCTTTTTGTGCGTCTGCTTTCGCAGTATTTGCTGCCCGTTCTTGTTTCTGAGCAAAAATTTGCTGTTTTTTGGCTTCTGACTCTTGTTTTTGGGCTAATTTTTGGGCTATCTGTGCTTGTGTTGTACGATCTTCGGCGACTTGGCGTTGTGTGGCTTCTGCTTGTTTAGCTAATTTCGTTTTTTGGAGGGCAACCGCTAAATCTACTCCCCTCTGTTCGGCTGTTTTTTGGGCAGATGTTGCTTGTTTCTCTCCTATTTGTGCTCTTTTACGCTCTTCATTAGCAAGGTGCTTTTGTTTTTCTACTTCCTTGGTCTGTTCTTCTGCCTTTTGCTGCTGTTTAAGAGCATTCTTAGCCTGTATCTTTGCTTGATTACGTTGGTCTTCAGCTATATTTTTTTGATTTTTTGCATCTTCCAGGGCATTTTGGGCAGTTATACGTTGCTTATCAACATATAAAGTCCCGAAGATCGCCGCCAATGAAATAACCAACGAACCCACAATATAAGGCAGTGCAGGCTTAAGCTGCTCCCACCGATCGCGCAAGCTAAAAGGCAAATTTTCATTGATCCACCTGCGGTCAAAAACTTGCCCATAAATACGATTCCGCAACCGTAAAACATTATCCTCACGCCGCACCACCCCCGATAACTTCAGGTGTGATTTAATAATTGACTTCCTGGGCACGAGCCACATACAGATAGCGAATCGCTGCAAAAAAGTCATCAGTAAAATTTAGACTGAGAGTGGTATCAATTTCATCCACAAACACAACGACGGGGGATGTCACTTCCTCTAGCAACACATGCTGAAAAAAATTGGTTAATCGCTGAGTAAAACCCACATTGTCATTTGCTTGCCACCACTCTTCCACATCCGTATCCAGCATTAATTGCTCTTCAATCTCCAGCAGCAAGCCCAGATACCACTGTTCCACAGTCACCTGTGTACCAATTTTCGTCAGGTCAATAATGACCGACTTTACCGAAACTTTTTTCAGCTTAGATGCAGTACTAATCATCAAACTGGACTTGCCCATCTGCCGAGAAGTGAGGATATAGATAAACTCTCCCAGCTGACACAACTCCAAAAGCTTCTCATCTGCAAGCCGACTCAGATAAGTTCCTTTGCTCGCTTGGACAGTACCACCTAAAGAGTAAATGTTTGCTTTAGCCATGCAGATGCTCCCGGAAGTAGTCGGCGTAAAGCTGACAACGAGGTACGACTGAGTGTCCTGATGAACGTACTAAACCTGCACCCCGCAATTGCCAGAATCTTTGCTGATTTTCGCATGTATTTTGGCTGATCACTTGTAGTAAAGCTTGTTTTAACTCTTGCCTGTCATGTAATAGTGACAACAAACGGCGCAGATGGTCACCAAAGGGACCTCTAGTGTTACTGGCATCATTAAATAATTCCTTCGTATTGATTTGTCCACTGGTAACCAAATACAGTGCTTTCCTCACCAAATAAGGATGTCCATTTAATAGTGCCATCAATTTCATTTCTGCACTTGTGTTAAAAGGCGAATTATGACGCAAGTTTAGGTCACGTAGCTGTTCTAAGGTAAAATCTTCTAGTTCAATCACCTGTCCCACATTAAAGGGTGATTGATTCAAATCGTCAATTAACTGATAAGGTTCGGTAGAAGTCACTAAGACAAAATCTAGATTGTTCCAAATATCACTCATGGCACGACTGTTATGCCAATTACGCAACATGCCAAAAAAATCATTGCGAAAGGGTGCGTCAAACACCTTGTCCACTTCATCCATTGCTAAAACTAATGGACTACCCAATTCCTTTAATATGTAACGGCTGATGTAGCGGGTACAACGTTGGATATGGCTAATATTTTTCTGCCAATATTCTTCTACCCGATCTTCCATTTCTAGATCTTCACTCACCCAAGAACAAAAGCGACGTAAAAAAATCTCATCATTAGAAAGGTCAGCTTTTCCTAAAAGTTGAAAATCCAAAAATAGTACACGCTTACTCTCATCCTTAGCTGCTTTGATAATCCGATTTAACAGGGAACTTTTACCAACTTGCCGAGGTCCCTTAATAGAAATTGTCACCCCCTCCTGGACAATGGTGGAGAGAGCAATGGTATCAGCTTGCCGTTCCACGTAAAAAGTCGATTTAAGTTTCATCGTCCCTTCTGGAATCTCCAAAGCTCCTGGTTGTGCAGAAGCAGAAGGGCGTGGTAAATCAGATAGTTTGTTTAATGGCTGCAAATCTACCTTTTGTTGCGTATTAATATTTAAGTTCTTACTGGAAATAGCTTGCTTTAACTCTTCTATTAACCGTGGCGTATCCTGCTCATCATTCCAATACGCCCAGTTAATCTGATTCAAATAGGCACTTAAGGGATACTGAAACGGCTGACGGTATGCTAACCGCACTGGGAGAATAGCGGGGTGTCCTGACTGCACTTGAGCAAAGTTGTGTGCCATACGGATTTCCGTTTCTACCATCTCACTGTGGGCTGAATACTCACTCAGCAAGACTATCAGAAAATCAGAGGAGCGCATTTCAACTTCAATTTGTTCAGCCCAGCTTGTACCTACAAGGATTTTTTGGTCAATAAAAACTTGGTGTTGTGGCGACAATGCTTGTACAATTTGTAACGCTACAAGCTCATCTGGCTGGACATCCCGTTTGTAGCTAATGAAAATCCGTTTACTTAGTTGAGAATCTAGGGGGATAGCAGTTTCTTTTCTACTCTTTCTATTTTTCAATGCTGGAGTGGCAGATTCTGGAATACTTTCCAAATCAATGGATGTACAGCCAAACTCAAACCCATCTTCAATAGTTCTACCTGCCCCTAAAGCATCATAAAATCCCACTGCAAACTTAATTGCTGCCTCATCCCCAATCGTTTTGCTCATCCCAATCACATAATCAATGTGTTGGTGAATTGCCTCTGCTTGCACTTCCGAATAACAAGCATTGAGTACTACACACTCAATCTGGGGAAACAATTTAAATAATCTTGCCAGGGCTTCGGCACTTACCAATTGCATGAGTCCGGAGTTATTCTCTAGGGCTAAACCCTCACTACCTACGCCATGTCCAGAAAAATGCACAATTTCTGGTTCATAATCCAACAAAGCACGGCGCAAATCATCAACTCGCACCGCCAATTTAGAGATAATTTCAAATTCATATCGACGTTTGGCACGTTCTAAACCTGCTTGAATTTCCCGCACCTCCTTATCCAAGCTGCGCTTGGACGTGTTTGTGGGATTCGCTGATAAAAGCAGGATTTTTTTCACAATAGTATTTAATCCGATTTTTTATCTGTATTCAGTGAAAATAGGTTGGTCTTTGGGTTTTGGATACAGATTGAACATACCATTTTCCGGAAAATTCCACAAAATGCACATTTAGGGTGTACTCTAAACTTACACCCCAGTAGTAAAGACAAATTCTCTACCGCGTTCATTTAAATATAAATTATTTGACGCATGATATTTTTTTCTAATGTCAGCCATTGTAACTACTGTTACAGTGATGCGAACATCCTATAGCGAAGCCATATTTGACGCGAATTGTCTCAAAATGCTTGAATTTTGAGACAAAATCTTTGGTATCACTGTGAACTAAATACACATGGACTCTAATAAATACACTGGATATAGGATGGTGTACCCTTGCAAAAACAAGAGTGTGATATTATGTCCGGTTAATTAACCATAATTTACGTAAACAATGAACCCCACCACGCCAGTCCCCTACGGCGGGAAACCCTCCTGCAGGGCTGGCTCCCCAACCCTTCCCCGCTTGCGGGGAGGGGAGACAAAGCATAGCTTTGGCGGGGTGGGGTTCAGTTAAAGAAAATTGTAGGTTGAGTTGAACGATATTGATCTAGGGTGGCTATATGACAAAT
>JAQYWN010000647.1 GCA_029379265.1 Rhizonema sp. NSF051 | reverse complement strand
ATATTTAATTTTCCAAGAGTATTTTCTCCGAAATCAGCATTTTCAGACTTGTAACTAATATCAGATTAGATAAAAGTGTGCGATAAGCGCACCAAGCTACGCTCTTTTACAAGAGGGTAGAGATAAAAGCTGAAAAGTCTCTCAATAGGAGTCGAGTAGTATGCTTTCCCACGCGCAAGTCAAGAGTGGGACGAGCTTTGCGCTGTGTACAAGAGCGCTGCTTTGTTCTGTGCTGTGCTGTTGATGTCTTATTTGATGAGAAACAAAGTAATTTTAATCACTATGACTACTACCTCAAGATACTGGACAATACAGGTAATCGATTCTCCTTTACTAGTAAACAATAAGCCAAAAGGGGGCTACAAAGCTAAGCTAATTGTTTCGGCACAAGAGTTCTTTATGATACATTTTCCTAACTTAGCAAGCCTTACCACGTTATCGCCAGAACAAAGCAAGCATATTCAAGTCAGTTTGTGGAAACTTTTTCACTCAGTTTCTGATATTCGCGATCGCGCCCTTGCTGGACTTTGTTTAAGATGCTATGTATCTCAGATAATTCTCACTACCTGTAAAAAAATCCCTCTCATTTGTCAACCTAAAGCTGAGATGGCTTTCAGCTATATCGATCTGCTTCCATTCGTTTTAAATGACGATGGTAGAGAACTGATAATTTTGGATAGTGAAAGTCAGACTCAACTTATATTGAATCACGATGACACAACTCGCTCCATAGTTAAAGAAGGAGAACTTTTTAGCGTTGACATTTTACAAAAATTTAATCCAAACTTAGATTCTTCTGAAAGCTTAGATAATTGGATTTGGAGATTAACGCAACAAAATCAAAATTTAAAGTCATTTTTATGGGAATTTGGAGTACGAACTTCCAGTAACTGGGCGCTACTATGTAAAAACATTCCCCATTCCCTGGAACAGCATCTTCAAAAAGGCGATCGCAGAATTATAGAGGTTTTTCATGCAGTCTATCGTCGAGACAGACAAAACTCAGACAAAAAAGGACGTTGTTCTGAACCAACACCGAACCAGTTGCAAGAAATGCGCGATTTATTGCAGCAAACAAATATTACTTTGAGTTCTCTCGGAGAACTGATGTTTCATTTCAAAAGAATTGCAGAAGTCTTACAACAGGATACGCTATCTAAGAAGATAGGTGGTCCGAAAACAATACCTTTAGAAGTGTATAATGAATATACTAAAAAGTATATATGCACTATACGATTAGACTATCATGAACCAGATATAGAAGAAATTGAATTAGAGCAAATCAAAAATAACTTTCATGCCTTATTTAAACAAATTTTATATGAATCAGTAGCAAAAGCCATTAAAGAACACATTGAATATTTGTCAAAAAGTAAAGGCTATAAAAGTTTTGCTCAACGATTTCCTGAAGGTTTACAACTTTACTACCAAGAAAATAAGACTTTAGGAGAGATTGCTCAACTGTGGGAGATATCTTGGTATAAAGTCAGACGAATCTTTGTATTAGAAGACTTTATGAATAAGGTTCAAGCTCGAACAGAAGAAAATTTTCTGGAAACAATTGTCAAAACATCTACAGTATTTATGTCAACAACAATTAATCAAAGTCCAGATTTTCTCAAAAATGTAGCTGAATCAATTAAAGATTATGCTTTGAAAAAAACATTTAATGATGCATACGCAGAAATATTAAACGGAAAAAGATACAGAAAAAAGAGCTTGTTTGCTCAAATGATACGCCGTTATCTTAATAATTTTTTTAATCACTTAGCCTGATTAAACATTGTAGCAAAGAAGAACTTTGACAATGTGACTTAGTTAGAATTTAGTAACTACCCAGGCAAAGAATTTCAGGTTGAAGTTAGCTTTAAAAATGCTGCGATTATTGAGGAACTCTTGTTGTAAATTTCATCACAGGTGTTTCTTTGTAAAGTCGGTGTTCAAGATATTCGTGCGATCGCACTCAACCATCAACGCAGGCAAATGCTTTTAACGGTTCTCTACTGTCTTTAGAAGTAGGCTTTGCAAAGTCATTCAGAGAGATTTATTCCGTATTATGGAGTGCGTTAATTGAATAAATTCAGTAGGGTAGATCTAGAGCAAGTCCTGTGGGACTGAATCTGATTATAACCCACAGTGGCAGCACTGATGATTAAGGAGGTTCAAATTATGAATATGACGAAGCAGCAAGAAGTAGAGCTGATTGAACCGATAGAACACGAGCTTGCAGATACTGACGTCAACGCCGAGCAGGCTTTACATCAACCCCAGGTGATAATAGGAACTTCTGAAGGTTTGGTTTTTCTCGACTCCAAACAGCATTTAGAACTTGAAGGTTATTCTATCAATGCTTTTGCCTCGAGCCAGGATGGACTGTGGGCGATCGCCAATCGTAATTCAGTATGGCATCGTGATTCTAATGGCGAGTGGCATCAAGTTGCTTCAATGGATGATTTACGGTTAAACTGCATCCTGCCGATCAAGGGTGCGGTTTTAGTCGGAACATCAGAAGCTCATCTGTTACGTATTGCAGATGGAAGCACGCAACGGATTAATTGCTTTGAGTCGGCTGAAGGACGCTCAGAGTGGTATACGCCGTGGGGAGGGCCTCCTGATGTTCGCACCATCGCAGTAGGGGAGTCGGGCGAATTTTATGTGAATGTGCATGTGGGAGGCATTCTGCGTTCTGATGATCACGGAAAGTCATGGCAACCTACCATTGACGTCGATGCGGATGTCCACGAGGTACGAACCGTCCCGACTCGTCCTAATCTAGTGTTGGCGGCTACAGCGGGAGGGTTGGCCATTAGTCAAGATAAAGGCAACTCTTGGAGCTTTGATATCACAAATTTACCAGATCACTACTCACGAGCTTTAGCACTATGTGATGAGACAATCTTGATGAGTGCTTCCATGGGTCCAAGTGGTAAGAAGTCAGCTATCTACCGTCGTCCACTCAATGAACCAGGAACGTTTGAGAAGTGTGAGCAAGGGCTACCGGAGTGGTTCTCAGATAACATTAACACGGGAACTCTTGCCTCTTTCAAGAATATAGCTGTTTTCGGAACTCATGAAGGTCAAGTTTTTCTCTCGTCAGATGCTGGCTTGACGTGGAAACAGATCGCAGCCGATTTGGCTCCAGTTTTTTGTGTGAATCTGATTTGACCAAACAAAGGCAGAGGGCAGCTATGTAATCAATTAGACAACTCTTATCTTGCACCTCTCCTTACCTGTCTTTCAGATTTCAACAAATATTTTCTGAAACAAACTTAATGACCTCTGCAAGACCTTGCTGAGTTTTCAAGTTGGTGAAGATAAAAGGTTTATTACCGCGCATTTTCTCAGCATCTCGTTCCATGACTTCTAAAGAAGCTCCGACAAACGGCGCAAGGTCAATTTTGTTAATCACTAATAAATCGGATTTAGTGATTCCTGGACCACCTTTGCGGGGAATTTTATCACCCGCAGCAACATCAATAACGTAAATCGTTAAATCTACTAATTCCGGACTAAAGGTGGCAGCTAAATTATCACCACCACTTTCTAAAAAGACTAAATCCAAATCTGGAAAGCGCAATTCAAGCTGTTCAATGGCAGCTAAATTCATCGAAGCATCTTCACGGATCGCTGTGTGGGGACAACCACCAGTTTCTACACCCACGATGCGATCGCTTGCCAATGCTTGAGAACGCACCAAAAACTGAGCATCCTCTTTTGTATAAATATCGTTCGTTACCACCGCAATGTTACATTTCTGACGCATTGCCTTACACAAACCATCCACTAAAGCAGTCTTCCCCGACCCCACAGGTCCCGCAACTCCTACTCGAAAAGCGTTCATCATGCTTCCTTAACTGCGAAACAACCTTGTATATTGCGTTTCATGCGCCATACTGAAGAGTGACAAACCCCAACTACAACAACTTAACTCATCATCCTCTAAAGTGAGAACTTCTGCTGCTGCAATATTTATAAATGGTTGTAGCTTGAGTAATAACTCTTGTCCGGCTGTTTGTCCTAAGGGGATGAGCTTTATTCCAGCAGTCATCATATGAGTTGCCCAGGTATGCAGATATCCTAGCAATGCCGCTTTTATATTGATATCCCAATATGCAACGGCAATACCAAATGCGATCGCATAATTGCAAGGACTACCAACAGCCTCAGCTATAAACTGAATTTCTGGTTGTAATGAACTCAGCAGTTGAATGAGCGATCGCCCCATTTGCCAACTAGAGGCGCGTAATTCTTCTGTCTCCCGAATAGCGGATAACCAGCGATTCCAATATAATAACGTTTTCAAATCATCTTCCCGTGAGGACTGATATGCACGTAGCATCACCGCTGCTTCTAACCGAATTGCCCCATAACGCAGTTCAGCTTCCAACCAATGCTTCAAACTAATCTGGTTATGAATTATACCATTTTCTATCAACGTTTCCAATCCTTCCGAATAGCTATATGCTCCAACAGGTAAAGCTGGACTAGCTAACTGCAAAAGATACAAAAGATTGCTATCAGTGAGCGGGATAGTGTCCATAAGCACCTGTGAGCTTGGCGTATCTATACTTTTCCATAAACTATCCTAGTAGTTTACATGATAGTTAGTGAGTACTAATACTATAAATATAGATATCGGACGCGATCACAGAACTGATTCAGGGGAAATTAGCACGTATGCTGACACACGTGCTAATATAATAAACACGAATAGTTATAATTTCTCTCTTGTTGTTGTTTGATGTCCTGGTTCGTACTGCTAATACCGACCGGGATGTTGTTTTTAATACTTTAGTATATTTTCGTTGAATAGTCTTACACTTAAGTTTCAGTCATAAAACTCTCTTTAGATTAGACTGGTTAACCTGTCAACCAGTCTAGTCTAGGTTATCGTATATAATATTTGACAAAATAATAATAGTTTGACAATAATGTCATTAACTA
>JAQYWN010000646.1 GCA_029379265.1 Rhizonema sp. NSF051 | reverse complement strand
GTAATATAGATCCTTGGCTTTACTTAGTATAATTTTCTAGTGTTACTTTTCTTTGCGGTTCAATTAAAAAATCATCTTCACGACTCATTTAAAATTGCTAGATCATTTTGAATTTGTGACTCTAAAATAGAACCATACAACGGACTATTTTGCATCAAATCCTCATGGGTTCCCTGTGCTACAATCTCTCCACCATCAATTAAAAGAATACGATCAGCGTTCTTAACTGTACTGATCCGTTGGGCGATCGCAAAGACAGTACAAATTCGATTCCTCATTAACTTGTCGAGAGATGCAAGAATTTGCGTCGCCGTTTTGGCATCTACCGCAGATGTGCTATCATCCAAAATTAAGATGCGGTAATCAGTGAGGAGTGTGCGGGCGATCGCAATCCTTTGTTTTTGTCCTCCCGATAACCCAACACCCCGTTCTCCCACAATTGTTTCATAGCCGTCTGGCAAACTTATGATAAACTCATGAATATGGGCGATTTTCGCCGCTTCTATCACTAGTTCCAAGGGAGCATGGGGTAGTGCATAGGCAATGTTATAGCGGATAGTACCGGAAAATAGCCGAGTTTCTTGGAAAACAATCCCAATATGCGATCGCAAACTTTGGAGTGTAAAATCACGCACATCACTCCCGTCGATGCGAATCGCTCCAGTTGTCACATCGTAAAAGCGGGGAATCAGGTTCACAAGGGTACTTTTACCGGAACCAGTCATTCCTAAAATCGCTATCAGTTCATTAGGTTTAGTTTCAAAAGAAACGCCTTTTAGGGCATCATGAGTTGCTCCTGGGTAGCGAAAAGACACATCCTCAAAGGATATTCTGATACTACTGCTGTTAAATGGAATTGCACTGAGGCGATCGCGTATTTCCTCTTCAGTATCAAACACCTCATACACTCGTTTAGCCGAAGCAGCCGCTTGAGCAATCACCGACGAAGCAAAGCCCATCTGCACAATAGGTTGGAGAATCACAGCTAAATACGAGTTAAACGCGACTAATTCGCCTATAGAAAATCGCCCTCCAATGACAGCACTCCCTCCATAACCCAGAACCGCTAGTGTCACAAAATTACTCAACAAAAATACGAACGGGAAAAAGTTGGAAAGTGTCCGAACGACTTTCATATTAGCGGCAACAACTTCCTGATTTCTTTGTCTATAACGTTCAATCTCCGCATCTTCTCGCACAAAAGCTTTGATGACACGAACGCCCAGTAAATTCTCTTTCAAGACTGCGTTTAGTTCTCCTAATAACTGTTGCGTTCGCCCAAAAAGTACTGCGCTTCTAGAGAAAAGCGAGATTAACAACAACGCTGCAACAGGTATAGATGTCAGTGTAATTAACGCCAATTGCCAGTTCATAACTAGCAAAATCACAGTAATTGTGACTACAGTCACTAGAGAACTAATAACCTGAAGTAAAGTCGTACTCACAAAGGTGCGAATTTTCTCAATATCCGACGTAATCCGCGTTAACAGTTGCGAAGTTGGAGCGCGATCATGATAGCTGAAACTGAGGTTCTGAATTTTCTGGAAAATCTTATTCCGTAGCTTGTAAGCAACTCCTTGTGCTACCGTTTCTGCCCAAAAACTCTGCCCAAAACTGGATAATCCTCTAGCGATCGCCACACAAATTAACGAACTGCTTGCTTGAAAAACAATATCTAAGTCTTTTTTCGCAATACCTTGATCAATTTCCCACCGGAAAAGCTGTGGAGTCAAAGCATCGGCAGCAATTAGGAGCAACAAACTAAGCATTGCACCTAAACTCATCCACCGATACTCGTTCAGATACCCCAAAGCCCGTTTGAGCGATTGGATTGGCGAAGGGGAAGCCACATCAAGTTTAACCAACGTTGTACCTCGTTTCTTCTGTAATTAATTCTGTAAACCATAAAATCTCATCTGCTGCTTGCTGATACCCGACTGTTGCTTGCAGTACTTGTTGCATTTGACGAACATGATCGCGCCATTGCGGCTCATTCATCACACGAGTTACAACCGATTCCAACAGACTCGCTGTCACTTCAGCTTTCTCAAAGTTCAGCCCCAGATTGAGTTCTGCAAACCTTTGCGCTGTCATTTTCTGTTCGGGCATTTGTGGAATCACGATCATTGGTACTCCATAGTATAGAAATTCCATCACGCTATTCATTCCACCGTGGGTGAGATAAAACAGTGGTATGTTGTATTACTGTGAGTTAGGGTACATGAAGAGCGACGATGAAATTCTCCGGAATCTTACTTAAGATACTGGAGTCTACCTTTGTTGCCAATTGCCATCACCACACGCTAAGACTTTTCCCCAAAAGCAGTAAAACACATTTGGTACTGGTGCCAAACCGTTGGGTGTCAGTCAAACAGCACTGAAATTTTTTGCAGTAACTATCCATTACTAGGATAATAGTACATACGCACTATACAAGACAATTTTTAGCCTGAACTACGAGTAAGCAGAAAAGCATAAATAAATCCTACTATGTAACGAAAAGTAAAGTTTTTTGAAATTCTTATTCTTTCAGCATAGACGTGCAAGAAAGAGGAATTGATCCAGAACAGCTCTAGTGAGGACATTAATAACTCTGTAGAGACGTTATGTGTAACGTGTTGTTAACGCTAACGTCCCACTAACTTATCTCGCAACTGCTTGATGCGATCGCGTAACTTCGCCGCTTCTTCAAACTCCAATTTCTTCGCAGCTTCTTTCATCTGCGCTTCCAACCGCGTAATCAAATCGGGAATGTCTTCTAACGGTAACTCATCTAAATGTTGATCGACTATTTCTAACTCAGTTGCATTTAACCGCCGCGACACTTCTAGGAACGACAGAATTGCATTACTAGATTTTTTCTTCACAATCGGTTGAGGTGTAATACCATGCATCCGGTTATATGCTGTTTGGATACCACGACGCCTATCTGTTTCATCAATAGCTTTGATCATGCTATCGGTAAGACGATCAGCATACATAATCGCTTGTCCCCGGATGTGACGTGCAGCTCTACCAATAGTTTGGATTAGGGAACGTTCTGCACGCAAAAACCCCTCTTTATCGGCATCCATAATCGCCACAAGAGAAACTTCTGGTAAATCTAATCCCTCCCGTAACAAGTTCACGCCTACCAACACATCAAACTTCCCATCGCGCAAATCCTGCAAAATCTCAATCCGCTGGATGGAATTAATTTCCGAATGTAAATATCTGACTCGAATGCTATTGTCTTCCAAATACTCAGTCAAATCTTCCGCCATGCGCTTGGTAAGTGTTGTAATCAACACTCGTTCTTGCAGATCAACTCTGTCTTTAATTTCACCTAACAAATCATCAATTTGCCCTTCAGTAGGACGTACCATGATTTCTGGATCGATCACTCCTGTTGGTCGAATAATTTGTTCTGCCACATGATTTTCAGAAATTTGTAATTCCCAATCTCCTGGTGTAGCTGACACAAAAATACACTGGTTTACCTTTTCCCAGAATTCTTCTGCCTTTAAAGGACGGTTATCAGCCGCACTCGGAAGACGGAACCCATGATCGATCAAAACTCGTTTTCTTGCTTGGTCGCCGTTGTACATGCCGCGAATTTGCGGTACGGTAACGTGAGATTCATCGATCACAAGCAGCCAATCTTTAGGAAAATAATCAATCAAACACTCTGGCGGTGCCCCTGCAAGGCGTCCTGCTAAGTGACGGGAATAGTTTTCCACACCATTACAGTAACCAACTTCCCGCAACATTTCTAAGTCATAACGTGTGCGCTGATCTATACGCTGTGCTTCCAGCAATTTTCCGGCTGACTCTAATTGTGCTTTACGCTCTTTTAATTCTGCTTCAATGTCGTTACAAGCAACTTCTAGTCTGTCCTCTGGCGTAACAAAGTGACGTGCTGGATAGATATTCACAGCTTCTACACTCTTAATAATTTCACCTGTCACTGGATCTACGTAACGGACAGCGTCAATTTCATCACCAAAGAATTCTACGCGAATAATACGGTCTTCATACGCCGGACCAATTTCTAACACATCTCCCCGGACGCGAAAACGTCCCCGCCCCATCTCTATGTCATTGCGGCTGTATTGTACTGATGCTAAATCTCGTAACATCTCGCGTTGATTCACGGACATCCCTACTTGCAAAGGAATAGCAGCGTTTAGGTATTCCTGCGGCATTCCTAAACCGTAGATACAGCTAATGGAAGCAACAACTATAACATCACGGCGTTCAAATAGCGATCGCGTCGCCGAGTGACGTAGCATATCAATTTCATCGTTGATCGAAGCTGTTTTTTCTATATATGTATCGCTGACAGGAATATACGCTTCTGGTTGATAGTAATCGTAGTAGCTGATGAAATACTCAACTGCGTTGTTGGGAAAGAATTCACGGAACTCATTGCAAAGTTGAGCGGCGAGAGTTTTGTTATGCGCTAGAACTAAAGTTGGTTTCCCCACTTTCTCAATAACTGAGGCGATGGAAAAAGTTTTTCCTGTTCCCGTCGCTCCTAGTAAAGTTTGATAGCGATTGTTTGCTTGAATACTAGCAACAAGTTCAGCGATCGCTCGTGGCTGATCGCCTGTTGGTTGAAAGGGTGCTTGAAGACACAATTCTGTCATACTGTTTAGAATGAAAATCCCCTCTAGAGATGCTAGCAAATATCATTTCCGCCTACACTACGTATTAGCACTTAGTTACTTAGCTGCCGTACTTCTATGTTGCACCTGTTGAAACACCCAGATTCTCCTTTGCTACAATTGACTCAGGATTACCCCCTCGAATAGCTTTAAAGTATTTAGAGGGCACCTTTCCTCCTCAATTACTTGTGAGGGTGAGGCTGTTTATCTACAGATTTACACAATTCTGTTTATAGTTGAGCATTGACTGCACGATAGCTTAATTCTTATCAGTTTATTTACGTAGTATACCTTATAGT
>JAQYWN010000645.1 GCA_029379265.1 Rhizonema sp. NSF051 | reverse complement strand
TCCATAATTCTCTAAGTGTGATTTGATCATCCCTTATCTTTAGTCTAAACTCCAGTTGAAAGGAAATAATTAGAAAATTAGATCCCCGACTTCTTAGAGAAGTCGGGGATCTATATCTTCAAATTGCTCATGAGTTTAATGTAATCGGTAAAGTGAGGGTGAACGCTGTTTGACCAGAAGATGTTGAGTCAAGGATGAGATCACCACCATGTGCCCGAGCAATTTCACGGGCAAGGCTAAGCCCCAGTCCGATTCCTTCTACTTTACGAGTACGTGAAGGATCGCCGCGATGGAAACGGTCAAAAATGCGTGTGCGATCGCCTACTGGAATGTCATTTGATGCATTGGCAATCGTGATGTGGAGATAAGTTTGAGTTCGTGTGGCGTGAATCTGTATCCAACCGTCGGCAAGATTGTATTTGATGGCATTACTGAACAGGTTATGCAGAACTGGAATGAGGAGATCGCGATCGCCTTGTACCTCGAGTTCATCAGCGATGTTGGTTTGTACAGCTAAGTGAGGAGCTAGCAGTTCCACATCCTCTAGCATCTCCATCAGTAACTCAGATATATCCACTCTCACTAGATACAAACTCATTTGTCCCGCATCTGCCAGAGATAGCAGTAAAAGTTTCCGCATAATCTCACTTAGGCGGCGCACCTCATCCAACAGGTTGCTTAAACGCTGTTGCACCTCCGATCCAGGATCAACTTGTTGCAATGTTCGTTCCAGTTCACCTTGGAGAATCGTCAGTGGTGTTTTCAGTTCGTGAGCGGCATCACCACTGAAGCGGGAAGCTTGTGTAAAACTGCGTTCCAGGCGTTCCAGCATTTGGTTAAACACTTGAATCAGTTCGACAAATTCAATATCCGTTGTCGCAATCGGAATCCGCTGATCTAGCCCTTTGACCGTTACCTGTTGAATGACACCTGTTAATTGATTGATAGGACGCAAAGCACGACCAGAAAGCAACCATGCCCCAAGAGCAACGAGCAGAAGAGTTCCCGGAATTGTAATCACGAAGATATTACGAATGGTATCCATCTCTGGAGCGATGGCTTGCAAGCTAACTGCGATCGCAACCTGAACATGAGGAAATTTAATTGCCCCAATCCGCCAAGTTTCTTTTGCCGTCTTCTCAGTAATAAATTGAGGTTGGGGACGACTAAAGGGCGGTCGTTGGTGTAGATTTGTATTCTCAGGTATTGGCGGTGCTTTTTCGGGAGGAGGCGGTGGGGGAAGTGTCAACCGAAGACGCTGAACTAACCGATTATTCACTTCCAGGTCAGCAGGTAGAGAGTTAGATTGATAAAGTGTGGTGCCGTTTTCATCCAGTACTAGCAACGCGATGGGGGTTTTTGTATTTATTCCGAGGGCATGAAATAATGACTCTTTGTAGGACGACCATCGCATTGGCTCGAGTGGAGGCAGAGAACTGCCGTCCGGAATCGGTGCTATTCGCGTTTGAGCAGCAACGTCTCCGTTAGGAGAAGAAGGAGATGCCAATGGAGGGTAAAAGCGTTGGGGTTCTCCTCTTCGAGGAAATTTCGTGTTAGCCCGCATTAACTGATTTGCAAGCTCTGCATCAAGCCGACCAATGTGAGCGTTGTAAATCTGGAACCAGGAGATTGCACCAAACCCTACTAATGCGCTTCCAGCTAACGCCGAAGATAACAGGGTAATCCGAAGTCGAAATGATGATCGTTTCATGAGCGAGGATCTGGCTTGCGAAATCGGTATCCAACACCACGAATGCTTTCAATCCAGTCAGCTTCATTTATAGGGTCAATTTTTTTACGAATTCGCTGGATACAAACATCTACAACGTTTGTATTGGGGTTAAAGTCATAGCCCCATACGTGTTCTAGGATTTGGGTACGGGTGAAAACTCTTCCGGGAGAGCGCATGAGATACTCTAAGAGATTAAACTCGCGGCTGGTAAGTTCTATGACCTTTTGATCGCAAGTGACTTCTCGCGTAATGCGATCAAGCTTGAGCGGTCCAACCGAAAGTAGATTTTGGCGATCGCCCACACTCCGGCGCACTACAGCATGAATTCGAGCCGCTAATTCTTCAACAAAAAACGGTTTAGCAATGTAGTCATCAGCGCCCAAATTCAACCCTGCCAGGCGATCATCCAGTTCATTCCGAGCCGTTAACAAAATGACGGGAGCATTTCGACCTGAGAGTCGCAGTTGTTTGAGAATTGACAGTCCATCTTTTCCCGGCACCATGATGTCTAATACAATCGCGTCGTATTCGTTGTCTAATGCCCGCAGATATCCTTCATCACCGTTGTCGCAGTAGTCTACGACAAATCCTTGCTCCTTCAGTCCCGACCGGACGAAGTTAGCAATTTTCGCTTCATCTTCGACAAACAGAACGTTCACAAGCTTTTATTACTTCATCTATTTATCCATTCTAAATTCATTACTCTTTTGTTCAAATTACACTTTTGTAATTTAGAATCACGCAAGCTGTCATTTTGAGGTGGCTGAATCAGAAATGTAAACACCCTACTTTTTGAAGATTGACCTGAATGAATATTCGTCAAGTATTAGCGATCGCAGGAATTCCTTTTACGATTGGCACATTTTTTGTTGCACCCAGTCAGGCAAACGCCGCTCATCTATCCAATCAGATCGCACAGATTTCACAAAACAGCCCCGATGATGGACCGAGGAGACCTGAAGAGGAACCGAGGAGACCTGATGACAAACCACAGAACAAGCATCGAAGACCTCGCCCACATCAAAAAAAGCGTCCTCCCCAACCTCCTATCGACAGACCAGATCAACCCCCGAGAGATCGCCCTGAGTAGCGATCGCACATAGCGCATAACGAACTGGAGAGCGATTTTCAGATGTATAGACCACAGTTTTGGAGTGGGTAAGGGTTTTATCTAAATATCTAAGTACATCCAATATGATCTAAAACCTGCCCTTACATAAGTGATGTAGTCTATTAACAGTAAAAACTGCTATAAATTACAATACTGTAATCCAAAAGTGTGCCTAACTGTCATTGTCTGCCAGTTGAATCATAAATGTCAACTTTTGGAAAATAAGTAGATGGACTGACTTCAAGGCAAAATTTGTTGCACTCGATTCCTTCATCGAAGAAGTGTTCCCCCAATGGTGGAGGAGGAATCTGCAAAGTATTGCCTCTGTAGTTTAATCACGTCCATCTCTTTGAAAAAGCAGTATGAAAAACAATACTCATCAAGTAGGTCGGATTCTGAGTCGAAGACAGGTACTTGCTTTATTCAGAGCAGCAGGAGCGGCCCTGCTTGTTGTCTGTATACCTAGAACGTCTAACGTTGCACAAGCAGAGTCGAGTACAGATGCAGCAGCAGATTCGACAACGTTGCCGAGCTGTGTCGTGAGTCCGCAGCAGACCGAAGGACCCTATTTTGTGGACGAGAAACTCAATCGTTCAGATGTCCGCTCCGATCCGACAGACGGTTCGGTGAAAGAAGGCGTGCCTCTCCAACTGACGCTACGCATTTCTCAAGTTGGTAGTACTGGCTGCACGCCGCTTGCAAACGCCACCGTGGATATTTGGAACTGTGACGCACTAGGCGTTTATTCCGACGTGTCAGATCCAAGTTTTAATACCGTCGGACAAAAGTTCCTCCGAGGGTATCAAGTGACAGACGCGGATGGTACTGTTGAGTTCACAACCAACTATCCCGGTTGGTACCAAGGCAGAACCGTCCATATGCACTTTAAGGTACGCACGGATGCCACGTCAGGGCAGAGTTATGAGTTTACGTCACAGTTGTACTTTGATGATTCGATCACAGATCAAGTAGACGCACAAGAACCATATGCAAGCAAAGGACAGCGCACACTGAAGAATGCTGGAGACGGAATTTACAATAACGGTGGAGACCAATTATTGCTCGCACTTACTGAAACAAGCGATGGTTACGCCGCAACGTTCAATATTGGGCTTAACATAGATTCGACTTCAGATAGTGACAGCAGTACTCTGATGCCAAGCGCTCCCCAACAAGGAACACCCCCGAATGGGAACCCGCCTCCTGGATTTTCCTCAGATCAAATGGGACAACCGTCCACATAACTAACTCATTAGACTCAATATCCGGATATCTTCTGAGGGATAAACCCAAGCACTTTAGTAAAATAAAGAGACCACGCATTAATCCACACAAAACGCGTAATAAAAGCTAAATCAAGCTATTTATTAGGAGAGATTAAGAATTTATTTTAATAAATGGCTTGAGATGATAGGCTTGTGTTAAAAACGAGTAAACCTTGCAATTTAACTATTTAACGAATCTAAATTTCGCATAACTTCAAGTTCCTCATGGATCAATGAACGCAAACTTAAGTTCTTGTAGATTTACACGATAGGGGCACTTGGGTTCAAAGTACCCTATCAACAGGCTACTATCAGGCAGATTTTACTATTTAGCGTTGTTTCTCACAGTTTCCACATCCAACTTCAAGCGTTCTGCAATCTGCTCAATGGTTTGCCCTAACTCTAATAAGATTGCAATCGTCTCCAGCTTATTCTTGAGAACACCTTCCTCCACACCTTCCTGATAAACTTTGCTCTTTCTCAATGATTCTAAATTCAGCATAGCTTCAAGTTCCTCTCGGCTCAAGTTGACAAACTTATCAATTACTACTGTTTTAATAAATTCTAAGACTTTTTCCTCCAAAGTGACATCAGTCAACTCCTGCTTAGCTTGACTTATTAACTGTCTGGCAAGTTCTCCAGTTTTTTCTTTACTTTTGTTCTCGACTATCAAACGCATTACTCCCACAGCAATGGATTGATTGGGAGTTTTTGCAAGTTCGTCAAGATAAAAGCGACGTAAATGCGGTAGAAAGAAGTTTAAGTATTTCGGGAAATGTCCTTCATTCTGGAGTTTAGACTAAAGATAAGGGATGATCAAATCACACTTAGAGAATTATGGA
>JAQYWN010000644.1 GCA_029379265.1 Rhizonema sp. NSF051 | reverse complement strand
ATTTAACTATAGGTAATTCGTAAAATTGTGGGACTGTGACTTACAACTCGCAGTTGTTTTACCACACATTCAGAATTGCCTCGACGCTTGATATCTTATGGTATGTAAGTCTGCCCAAATCTACCACCAGGTAAGATTTTAACGATTCGGTAACAAGGTTCTCAAGTCGCATAATACATCAATCTTAGCGGTTGCGTGGAGAAAGCATAATGAATCTGATACGCGTGAATTTGTTGAACCAAGCCTCCAGCACATCGCTCTAACCATAATTAGCGCTCGGCTTTGCTGGTCAATACGCGATCGCCTTAATGCTGTGATTGGTATCAAATAAGTTAAAACATCATGCCCCAAAGCAAAGTAGGAATTCTACAACTGGTAATGAGTATTGTTCATCAGCATAAAGACGAGCCATACGCTACAGAACCTCATGCATCACTTCATCATTTTCTCGAATATCTGCCTCAATTTCATCTGGAAAGGCTTCAGCGTATACCCAAGCATTTGCAATATCAGTAGCAGAAAGCGATGGATAGCTTGTAAATAAGTCAGCTTCGCTGTATCCAATGCGACGAGCTTCTACAAGTCCCCAAATAGTGATACGAGTTTCAGCAATGCAGGCACTGCCACCACAAACACCTGGTGTTTTTTCAATACCGCGCCCTAGAGTAATTTTGCCTTGGGATAAGAGTTGAACGACTTGAGCTTTTTCTTCGTCAGAAAGTGCCAGCAGTTGAGGCTCTAATTCTTTCAATGGCATAAAGCCATCGCAGCAATCACCGCATCTGGTAACTTAATTTTGTTTTTACGCTTTAAAGCAATTGTCCTATTCTCAACTTTCCTTGAAATAGGAATCGAATCAAACTGACTCAATAAATCTTCAATAACCTCTGCCTCTTCATCAGACAAACCAGAAAAATAAAGTAGTTCAATTCGTACAATCGGCGATGTCACAACGTAATTATTCTTGAGAAAAGTATCCGAGAAGAATTCAGAAACAGTCTCATCTCCCGCCAAATAGTAAATAAAAATATTCGTATCGTAGAGATAGTTTATTCCCATTCCTCACGCACTGCATCTAGATATCGCAATTAGTGATCGACTTTGCTGCTGCTGGATGCGTGATCGCCTTAATCTTAATATAGTTGTTGAATCTATCATAAGCTGCTTCCAACGCCTAGTTAACGCGATCGCACTGTTTGTAGTGAGGGATGTGAAAGCAGTTTTTGTGCGTCGGCAACTAAGCGATCGCCCCAAAGATTTTCCTTGAGAAACGCCACATCAGCCCAGCTTTTATCCAAGCGCAAGGCAACTTGTGCCATGTTTAAGCCGAGTTGTTGCTCTCCTTGAGTGTATAAAGCCACGGCTATTGCTAGTAGCGGTTCTGCTGCACTGCTGTCAATCTTTACAGATTGCTGCCACTGTGAGATCGCCCCCTGTATATCTCCTTTTTCGTATTTAATGTGACCAATGTTGGCGATCGCCGCCCCGAATTTTTCATCCTTAGCAACCGCCTGATTATAGTCTGATAGTGCAGCAGTATAGTCTCGGAGTTGGTGGTGGACAACACCCCGCGAGAAATAACCTTGTGGGTTATTAGGCTGGAGTTTAATCACTTGGTTGTAATCAAGGAGCGCTGCTTGATAATCTTTCAACTCAAGCTGGTGGACAAGACCTCGATTCAAGTAGTAAACATAATTATCAGGCTCGATGACAATCGCTTGATTATAATCCGAGAGCGCTCCGCGAGCATCTTTCAACTTATATCGGACAAGACCTCGTTGGAAGTAATTCATCGCATTCCTAGGAACAAGTTTAATCTCGTTGGAGTAAAGTTCAATTGCTTTTAAGTAATCCGCTTTTGCTCCCTCTTGGTCTTTTAACTTGGTAAGGATATCACCCCGGTTAATGTAAGCAATTGGCTGGTCAGGATCGAGTTTAATCTCTTGCGTATAATCAGCCAACGCTGTCTGATAATCTTTCAACTCTTCGTGGACTGTACCCCTATACGAGTAGACTGTGGATGAAAAGAATTTGTATCTGAGTGAAGTATTGGCAGAGGGAAATTTAATCGCTCGATCTAAATCCGCTATCGCTCCTTTGGAGTCATTCAGCAAAAAGCGGACTAAACCCCTACTAGCGTATGCTATGGAAGAGTTAGGTTGAAGTTTAATTGCTTGATTATAATCGGAGAGAGCTTCTTTGTAATCTTCCCTCTGCCTGACTTTTTGATCCTCTTCAGCTGCATTAATCCCAATCACTTGCCCCTTTGAATCTAACACTGGTCCTCCACTCATTCCTGGAAATGTCAGATTGGAGTAAATCAGTTCGTAGCCATCATTACTCAAACAATTAAAATCACAATAGTCCAGACGGGCAAATACTTTCTCTTTACCCCAAAGAGAACCAGCAGTAAACTTCCGCTTTCCACCTGCATTACCAGGAAAGCCAGATAGAAATACCCAATTATTTTTTCTCAAGTTGAACAGGTTATATTTAGCAATCGTAGCAACTGAGTAAGTTTTATTGCTGGTAAACTTTAACAGCACTGCGTCTAATCCATTCGGTTTAATAATGTTCTGCTGTTGCAGTGCATATCGCTGTCCATCCGGGGTAACAATCTCATAAGAGTCTAGGTTCTTCACCACATGTGATGCAGTGGCAACATAGTAAGTCTGTCCAGTATGTGCAATGATGATTCCGGAACCGTTACCGTTGTTTTTAGAGTCAATCCGCACGGTAATTTTTTCAGCAATGTTATTGACTTTATCAACTATATTATTAGTAGCAGGTGGCTGTGAAGTCTGTTGCTGATTTTGTTCTTTTGTTCGACTATCTAATTTATTGGGAGCGATTTCTGCTAAGGTTTGAATTGGGACAGCAAAGCTAAGTTGTTTGAAATATTGCAGTTGTTCAGTGCTGGGACGAGAACCATTCTGATAAACATAAGCATCGTTTAAAATAGCCCTGTTCAGTAAACCATTCACCCCAATTAATTTACCTTCTTGATTTAAGAGTGGCCCCCCACTCATTCCTTGTTGAATTTCGTTGGTGTAACCAATTTGGTAACCCCCAACTAAAGGTTGGGGAGACAACAGGGAGATTTTGCCACGGCTAACAACTAATTCTTTACTATCAAAGGGGAAGCCTGCGGCGGAAACTTCTTGATTTTCTGATGAGTTTGTGGTGGCTAAAGGTACAACGCGGTAGTTTTCTTTGGCGTTAAACTGTAATAACGCTAAATCATGACCTTTTAGAGAATCACCACGACTGATAACCACGGCTGGATGGTTTTTGCCTTCAGGAGTTTCGATGCGATAGGCTCCTTTAGAGTTAACCACATGAGCATTGGTTAAAATAGTGTAAGTTTGCCCAAGTTTATTAATTAAAATTCCACTTCCGCCTTGATGAACACTCAAGACTCTGACAGTAATAGCTTGGGCTAACTGACGAATCTCTGCTGAGGACAGCGTACTACTGACAAGTACTGGAGTAGCATGATGAGATTGGTTGAATATTCCAGCATCGGCGGTTGGGAGGAACAGGAGACTACTGAGGCTAGCGATCGCCAGAAGATTGAAGCGGTTCATTTTATTAGGTAGATATAGTCTATATTTGTAAAAATTGAAATGTACCAGCGTGGATTAAGGTTTCCACGCTTGAAGAAACCTATTTCTTTTCAGTCGGGGCTGTTTGCAGAAACTTATCGATATCGATGTGATAGTAGACTTGACTTTTTCCTGAACTATGCTGTATTGGTCCAGTACCACGCCCTCTAAGAATTTCTTTAAGATCCGTGAGAATTTCTAGAGGATCGTCAGATGGTCGTAGAGTGAGAAGTGTGATATCGCAAGCGCCATCTTTTTGACGGGCTGTGCAAATTACTCCTTGACCATTTGCTGTGCCATTAGTAATATAACTTAAGCTTTGCTTATTATATGCTGTTTGGAAGTGGGACGATACGTCTTGACACCGCTTTTCTGGGGGAAGATTTTGATTGTTAAACCACGAAAATTTCCAACGCACAACTGCTATTTTCCCTCTTGGTGTCCAAGCATAAGTGGTGGGAAAGCGTTTATTAGCTGACTGATCAAAACCTGAAGCACAGATAAAGCGAATGTCATCTGCTTTGGCTTGACTAACCATAAAAGTTGTGCAGACAGCAGTAAGGAAGCCGCAAGTTAATAGAGCAATCAGTGATTTGATGTTCATAATTACTGTTCTTCACTACAATGATGTATTTTTAACGTTCATCTTAAGACCTGATTTATAAACGAACTTATATTTTGAGTAAAACTTCTTCAACACGAGCAAAAAAGCTGAGTTGGTGAAGTTTTTTTCAACATTGCTAAAGTTCGTCAGCTTATTATTAAAGTAAAGATGAGATTTCAGAAAGATGCTCTCTGTGATAGGAAACTAGTGAATTGCCAATTACATAATGAACAGCACTCATAAGTAGAACAAAATATGTTTAAATTAAAATAATTGACGCCTCATTAAGTTTTATAAAGATGCGTTATAACTTGTTTATACATAATTTCGCTTTTTTTGACTGGAAGATATTGCGAGATGATAGTATCATTTATGTCAAAATTTAGTCAATCACTAAATTTCCAATTGATCACAAAACGTAAAATTTATCTATTTTGTTCGTAGTTACGCTTTAGCGCTAAAGCGCAACTACGAACCCAAACAAAATGAATTATTATCTTTCTTACGCGGATATACTGAAGTTATAAGTTCTATTTAATAAACAAAATACGTATGAACCAAGAAATTTTTGAGAAAATATATCAAGACGAATTGACACCAAAACAAAAGAAAGTGTTACCTTTGTTCTTATCTGGACAAACAGATAAAGATATAGCTACAGAAATTGATGCCACTCATCGTTCAACCACTAGTACAGCTTGGCGGAAATAAACAGACCATTAAACAGCCAAGACTTTACCTTT
>JAQYWN010000643.1 GCA_029379265.1 Rhizonema sp. NSF051 | reverse complement strand
TGAATGCACGGGGATTTCAATGATGAGGTTTTGAAACTTGTTTACATTATGAGAAATAAATCTTTATTTGAGCCATAAAGAAATTTAGAGGCTTGAAACAGATTTTATTCCTCTCTATTTTTACTTTTGCGTTATTTGGTAATCATATTGTTAACTATTTGAATTTGACTGGTACTAAAAGCTGCTTGCTTGAGATTGCTACTTAAAAAAGTAGTATCTCTATATCGTGAATCTATATTGACGGCTTTTTCATAAACTTGTTTGGCTGTTTTTTTGTTGCCACTATCCCAGTAAGCGATCGCAGCAGCAACTAATGGATGAGGATTATTGGGTTCGAGGCTTGCAGAACTGTTGGCTGTGATTATGGCTAAATCATAAATTTTTAGCCGATGCAATGCTAAACTTAAATTATAGTATGCAATTTCATCGTCTGGTTTGAGAATAGCTGCCCAAGTGTGAACTAGAACGGCTGCTGTTAAATTGCCTTGAACGAGATAGACAATTCCCAAAGCATTGTAAGCAGGGACAAATAATGGTTTTTTAGATATTGCTTGCAGGAGAGATTGCGCGGCTTCTTTCTCCGTTCCTGCTAGATGCTGTGTCCAACCTAAATTAACTCGTCCCCCAATATTGTCGGGTTCGAGTTCTACAGATTTTTGCATAGCAGCGATCGCCTCTGCTAAGCGTCCTTGCTGACGATATAACAGTCCTAATTGCCGATAATCACTAGCTGTAGTTGCCGCACTCACTGAAGGGCAGATGAAAGCAAAAGTCAAAAATAAACAGGTAAGAATTGTGCTTTTAGTCTGGTATGAAAGTTTCATTCGATCAAAGAAGTGGGTGTGAATCAACACAACTTTAGATTAGGGCGAACAGCATGGTTAGTAGTCAGTTGTTATTCTGCTTCTCTTGCCAATCAACTGCCTTTAGTCTATCAGTTCATAGCTGTTTGAGTCGCGGCACTGCGATCTGGATACTTACCTTGATGTTGCTTGAAAATACGTAGCATGAGGAAACCGAAAAGGGTGCTTACAGCAGTTACGATCCATATGGAATGGGCAATCGTTGGAGATTTATCCATTGCCCAACCACCTAAAATCGGACCAACGAAATAGCCGATTGACCAACATTGATAGCCGATCGCCAGATAAACGCCGCGCAGTGATTCTGGTGCTAGCTCTGCTATAATAGCTGGTACAAATGGTTTATACATGACAGTGGCGATCGACAAGACAATAAACGCTGCAATCATTCCAATAATAGGACTTGATGGTATCAAATGAGTCGCCCAAACCAAAAAGAATCCACCACTCCACAAAAACATTGAAATCATTAAAACCCGAACTTTTGACAATGTAGTTAAGATTTGGACTAACGGTAATTGCAATACTGCGCCAATGCCGATGTAACACCAAGTAAACAAGTTTGCCACACCAACTAATGAAGATTGTGAAATACTCGTTGAAACGAAGTTTGTAAAATATAGTGGCAGGGTACTGCTAATCAAGGCAATGTAAGTCACAACGAGGACGTGAATTAGCATAAAGAATTGTAGTGAGCGATCCTTCAGAGCTAAAACAAATCCTTGTAGCGTATCAGAATGTTCAGGAGCATTTTGTTCAGTATCGGCGATCGCAATTTGAATTAATATCAAAAATATCAACAGAATTAGCCCACCAATCAAAAATAGCAATTGCGGCTGCAAGCTCTGTGAAAGGAAGCTTTCACCACCGAAGATTCCCAGCCCGATGCCGAGACTATCTGCCAGTATCAAAACGGCAAACGCTTTAGAACGTTGTTCTTGTGGCGTAACATCGATAACAGTAGCATCTGCTGCTGTCCAGTAACATCCAGCACTCAATCCCATCATTAAATTTGCGACAATCAGCATTGACAAATTCGGAATGACTGCTAAGAGGATCGCCGGCGGAATTGATAGCCCTGCCGAGAATAACAGCGTTCGTTTGCGACCATATTTTGGAGAATCTGCTAAGTAGCCACCCAACAAATGTCCCAAAACCCCAGCGAGCGAGCCACTGCCTACTGATAGCCCAACCACCGTTGCCGAAAAGCCTAATTGATTGACAAAGATCAGTGGCATAAAGAACTGGATGCTTCCGTATCCTGCTTGATAGAGCGCTCGCGCCAGCGCCTGCACCCAGACTTGATAACTTGATGGTTGGAGCAAAAAGGGTCGAGGATTGACAACACTTTGATTTTCCACAATTACCTACTGTTCAAAAAATAGACAAAGATTGACATCCTGCTTGCAATTTCAGGCGATCGTCATAAGTTGATTAGCAAGGGACGATACAATTGAAAACAATCATTGAATTGACATAATGCTAGAATATAAGTTTTTCAAAGCAAAAGTCAGAGAAGTATTGCTTGGCATGGGAGCAGCATAAACGTTAACTTACCTTTTTTAAGATGAGTAAAAAGAGCAATATACCGAATACAAAGGGTGCATCTGAAGCTAAAGAAGCCGCAGCAGAAGCGACGACAGAAGTAGCGAGTGAGATGGCACCAGAAAAAACTGTAGTAGACGAATCACCGCCGGAACCAGATTATCCCCGCTACCGAGTTCAACCAGAACAACCAATTGTTTTAGCCGATTTCGATCCCAATGACACCTTGGGTTACCAAAAGAAGAAACACGTTGAAGATGAACTGGAACATCAGCGCCTGCGCCTGCAAAATTTGCAAGAACGGTTGTATGCCGAACATCAGCGCAGCTTACTGATTGTACTGCAAGCAACGGATACAGGTGGTAAAGATGGTACAATCAAACACGTCTTCGGCGGACTCAACCCTCAAGGTTGCCAAGTTTGGTCCTTTAAAAAGCCAAGTGAAGAGGAGTTAAGCCACGACTTTCTCTGGCGTTACCATCAACGGACACCGCAGAGGGGGATGATTTCTATCTTCAATCGTTCCCATTACGAAGATGTACTTATTGTCAGGGTGAAGCAGTTAGTACCCCAAGATGTATGGCAGAAGCGCTATCACCTGATCAATGAGTTTGAGCATATGCTGACTTTAAACAATATCAGGATAATTAAATTTTTTCTCCATATTTCTAAAGACGAACAAAAACGACGCCTAGAAAGTCGCTTACTAGATCCAGAAAAGCACTGGAAGTTTTCTAGCGACGACTTGAAGGAGCGTCAGTTTTGGGATGACTACCAAGTTGCCTTTGAGGATGCAATTAATCATTGCTCAACTGCTTACGCTCCCTGGTATGTCGTACCAGCGAACAAGAAGTGGTATCGCAATCTAGTTATTGCCCGAACAATCGCTGATACACTTGAATCAATGAACCCGCAATACCCCCCAGCAGAAGATGGCTTAGAAAACATTGTAGTTTCATGAGGAGTGCAGAGTTTGATTTTTCACTCAGCAACGCTCCTAGCCTCAACGGGAGCCAGTGCGCCTATACGGGTTTCCCGTCGCATTCCTATATTGCGTTGGGGAACCGAACGTAGTTCGTAAAGGAGGGAAACAGGACTTACGACTTCTCTCCGCACGGCGCTGGCTCCTCAGCACTTCAAGACTCAGGACTACTTGTCTTGATAGTACTGTAGGTTAAGGTAAACTTGCGTCGCATCTCAAAACCTGGAAGATAGCCACCGTGATACGGTACTTCGGCGTCGATGAGTGTCCCCTTAATTTCGGAAATTGCTGAGCGTAATTGCTGACAGCCTCGGCTCCATTTAATCAGTTTTGTATCTAGCATCTGTTGAAACTCAAGAGCATGTAAAGTCGCATCATCTTGACTAGTTTGACTGGATACAGCAATCCATAACTTTAGAGTTATAAAAATTGTACTTTGAATATCTGTTGCATCATCACTCCCACTGACAAAGGTAGAAGACTCCTCCACATGAAAACCTAGCTGGGCTTTAAACTCTGAAAATTCCTCGGTTTCAAGTTGTTGACGAAGATAGGGTAACAATCCTGCATCACCATCGGACAGGATTTGGCGAATGGTTAGCGCTTGTGTCATAAATTGCTGATCGCTGTTTTTGCGTTAAAGTGTTCAAACTTAACAATCTCACAAAACAGCACACACAGAGTGGCTTTTATGGCTTTTTGAAAGGCTCATCAGGTGTCGGATGTCGAGTGTTTTCTACGACTGCCTTAACCTCAGGTAGGATTTGTTTAGCATCCTGTACAACCTCGTTAACCTCAGGCATGATAGTTTTAACATTATCTGTTGCTTGATGGATATCTTCTGTAGATTGCTGAACTTCTTCTTGTATTTTTTCCGCACTTTTTTGCAGACTCAAGCTTTTTCCTACTCGCTCAACAATATCATGATCCAAGCGTTCGCTAAAACCAAATACAAATGCGACTGAAAAGAAGAAATAATACTTTATATCATCATTATTCTGTTGCTCATTGTTTTGTGGTTCTTTATTAAGAGAATCGATGATTGGAAAACTGACAATCTTGGAGCCAATAAGTGTGAAGATGAAGATGCCAAACGCTGTCCCAATCAAAGGTTTAGCAAAACCCACAAGAAGAGGAGTCGCAGAGCCAGCATATTCGTCTTTGTCTCTATAGTCTTGAAGCCGAATTAAGATACTAACTATACTCCCAAATGCTCCGGCCACGGCAACCATGATCAATAATCTAGAATTATTAAATATATGTTGTTGACTTGCTAACGGTTCTACTTTTTCTTGAACTCTTGAGGAATTCAAACTAAGATTTTGTGTTTGTGTAGGGCTGGGGTTTGGTGGCAGTACGTTAGAAGTAGAACGGTATTCATATCGGATGCTAATAACGCTAGACACAACAGAGAAACTGGAATTGCAATCAGATATATTGGAAGTGCCATTGCCAGTCCAAGAAGAACTTTAGTTGGTGTTGGCAATTCTCGAACAGATCGCCTAAAAAGATTGAGCGTATAACCCAGAATACTTTTCCGATTTAAGAAATATTCAATACTATAT
>JAQYWN010000642.1 GCA_029379265.1 Rhizonema sp. NSF051 | reverse complement strand
ACATATAGAAGATTGGGGATACAGATTTGTTAGCGAACGGGCGATAGATAAGTTAATTCGTGATGTAGAGAATACAAGCGGAAAACATTCTGATTGGGTGCAAAGAGACGGTGTACAAGCTTTGATGTCTTATCTGATTGGTGACTCACCAGTATTTTTTTATGTACACCGGAAGGAAGTCAATCAAAGATCTTCAGAAGAAGAAATGTGGGAACTCATAATTGCCACAGATCGAGATGATTTTGAATTACCTCCAAAGCTAAAGGAGTGGGATAAAACTTTACGTTTGTTAGCTATAGTACGTTCAGAAGACGGAGAAGGGGGCTTAAAGATATGTGATGCAGGTTTAGTAGAACTCCCGAGAGGCAGAGAAGATGGATTTTGTCTCCCCAGCTATTTAAGACTTTTGCCAAATCCTCGAGTGGGAGTTTCGGCGTTAGCGCTCAAACGGATGAAAAAACTTTTATTTTGGAGCGATCGCCATATCCCTACAGAACATCAACTACAAGTTTGGAATACCTTTTTAGAAATAGAAGAACGCATTGCCAAAGCACGTCAATTTTGCATTTCCTTCCTTAGCCATAATGGCGGTGCAAATACCAAACAAGTGACTTTTGAAATTGATGTAGAATCGGCAAGCTTGGATGGATCTGCTGAAAATTATCTCGATGAAAATGATTTTTGGCAACGCGCTAAACAGGCACGGAATGAAGATATCAGCTTATTTGATTCCGATATGCCTCCTACTCCTTTAAAAAGGGGATTGCCGAAGGTCGGGGGATGCAGATTAGGGACTATCACAGAGGTTGACTCAAAAGAAAGTAAAATTCGTCTGAGGCTAGATATTAATTTGGTTGAGCGAATCACACAAGGACGTTATCAACTACCCAATAAAGGATTTTTGTATTTTGAGGCAGCTGGTGATATCTACCAAATCAATCAAAAGAAAAAAGCTTTGGAAAACTTGCGATTGGGCCGTACTCAGAATACTTATTTGAGTAAATTCTTATTCGATGCTTCTCAAGCAAGAGTCCCGCGAAAAATTATTCAACTGCAACCGCAGGATTTACTGAAACGCGATGCGAATCCCGACCAAATTGCCGCTGTAGCAGCAGTACTTTCAGCCCCCGATATGGTTCTCATTCAAGGACCACCTGGTACAGGTAAAACTACAGTGATTGCAGAAATTTGCTATCAAGTCGCCCTTCGAGGTGGTAAGACACTGATCGCTTCACAAGCAAATTTAGCCGTAGATAATGCCCTCAGTCGCTTAGTTCACAGTCCCGTTATCCGTGCTCTGCGAAAGGGGAAAGCTGATAAAGTTCAAGAAGAAGGACAGCCTTTTTTAGAAGATAACGTTATTAGTACGTGGCTGCAAAATACGGCAGGTGACTGTGAAAAGAGTTTATCAAAGCATCAAGAAAATGTATCTGTTTTCCAAAAGTTACTGACGCCATCACAGCAATTTACTGCGTACTTAGAAACAGAGGAAGAGTTTCAACAGCAACAAAAGCAGCTTCGAGAGGATAAACTCAACTTAGAAGATAACTGTAGGCAGCAAGAAATAATCTACCAAGAAACAGACGCAAAGAGCAGCGAGGTTGAATCTTTGATCGCGGGGTTGGAAAACTTGCTCAATTCTGAGAAGAGAGTTAATTGGGAAGACTCAAAAGTAACGAATTTTTTACCACATCTTCAAGCATACACAAAAGGCAACGCTTTAGTAGAAGACTTTGTCGCCAATGTGCGTACAGCCATTAGTCAAACCACCGAACTTGGTTTCGTTCGCCCTGCATATGGTGCATTTGGGCTGGCAGTTTGGCTGCAAGAGACTGTGGCTACTGAAATATCTCAATTGGGGATAGTATTAAATGACGTTAAGGATGCAGCGACAGCCACGTCAGAAGTTGCACAAATGGTAGAAATTTTTCGTCATAATACTGGATCTTTAAATGAAGCTAAAAAGAATTATCAGCACATCCTTGCCAATCAGCAAAGCATAAAATCACAAATCAAGCATTTAGAAAATCGCCGAAGCGAACTGGATTTTATTATCAATGCAGTTAAGGAATGGAAGTCAACAGCTAATTCCCGACTCAACAAAATTTTGTCCGATTGTCAGCAAACAGGTCAACTTTTGAAAGACGACTTGATTGGATTACCTGCTGGATTGTGGATGCTTGCTCGTCCGTTGAACTTACCGCTTGTACCAAACAACTATAAAGTTAATAAAATAGATCATCTGCCGAACTGGGGACAATTGAAAAATGCCTTGTCCTATGAGGTGGACGGGGGTTTTGTTGATCGAAGAGGTAAACAGTTCAGTTTTAGTGAGTTTTTACACCAGACGTTGAGTCAGCCTGTGATGGTGCTGTCAGCAAGCGATCGCACTCAATGGCGAGAAATAAGCCAACAATTTCTCAACTATCCCCAACTCAAGCCACCTCAAAGGCGACCTTTGGTTGAAAAGACACAGCAATTTCTCAGTAAAATGGAACAGGTTTATGGTGAATCATGGGAAGCGAATAACCTCGACTCCACTCTCAACCGTATTGTCCAAGAATTACTTGAAGAAATATTGATAAATGCGCGTAAATGTGTATTACCAGTCAATAGCGAAACTAACAAACAGCTTCAGCATTTGCAAGAACAATTAAACGAGGTTCAGAAAAAGGCAACGAATTTCCAACAGCAAATATCTGCTGCACAATATCAGGTAGAAACCGCGCAACAACAGATTGATTTGAAACTCAACCGAGTTATCGAGCTTTTACGAAAACTTCTCCAACAGCCAAACCTACCGCAACAATTACGCATTGTAGCTGAAGAATATCTTGCCAATCAATCATCTATTTGGGAAAATTCTCAACAATTTTTAAAGCAAGTAGATTTATGGCAAACTTGTGTCAGTCAGCTAGCACCTTTAATTTCTTCATTAGAACCTTTCTCGATACTCCAAATCATAAAAAACTGTTTAGATGAACAGATCTCTACAATAAAAGCCGAAAATGAAAAAGCCAAAAGGAAACTTCAAGAATCTCAAACAAAGCTAGCTGAAATAGATAATACAGTACAAACGCGGATACCAGAAAATTTAATCAAGCAACGAAATTGGTGGCAGAAAGCATGGGAAACAATTCCCGATAGATTCAAGCCAGATATTTCTTCTACAGAATTGTTCAATTTAGAATTTTTACGCACATTTAAGATCCAGTTCGACTCGTGGCAAAAGGAATTAGAGGAAGAACAAACTTACCTCAACCGTTACCAAAACTTTGTGCAAGACTGGATTGAAAAACTCCGCAACCCATCAGCACAAGACCAAAATGAGTTAAAGCAAATCTATATAGATAATGCTAATGTTATTGGTATTACCTGCGTACAAGCAGCAAAAGGCGATTTCTCTAAAGAATTTCCCAGCTTTGATGTTGTGATTGTGGATGAAGTGAGTAAATGCACGCCTCCAGAGTTATTGATTCCCGCGTTGAAAGGGAGAAAATTAGTCTTAGTCGGTGATCATCGACAGTTACCACCCATGCTGCGGGAAGAGACTATAGAAGATATTGCCGAGCAGTTGGGTAGTTCAAAAGATGATTTAAGCTTTATCAAGAACTCTTTGTTCAAAATTCAGTTTGAATCGGCTGATGACAGAATCAAGCGAATGCTCACAATTCAGTATCGAATGCACCCGCAAATTATGGGTGCCATCAATCAATTTTATGAACATAGGCTTAATTGTGGTATTCTCGAGCCTGATACAAAACGTGCTCACAATCTAGCAGGTAAGATTATTCAAGAAAATCAGCATCTCCTTTGGGTGACAACACCTGTTGCACAGGGTTTTGCTGAGGAAAAAGAGGGAACCTCTCGTTGTAATCCGCGAGAAGTTGATGCGATTGAACGTTTGTGCGAACAAATAGAAGCAGCGTGGCTTCCTCAGGTGAGTGAAGGTAAACCTAAGAAAGAAATAGGAATTATCACTTTTTACGGTGCTCAATTAAGATCGATTAAGGACAGAATTGAGTGTGACAAATTTCCTTCTTTAAACATTCGTACTGGTACTGTTGATATATTTCAAGGCATGGAACGCCCTGTAATTATTGTCAGTACTGTTTGTAATAATAGCAGAGGAGATATTGGGTTTGCCAAAGAACCGGAACGAGTGAATGTGGCATTTTCCCGCGCCCAGGAATTACTTGTTGTTGTCGGGTGTCACGATTTGTTTACACAACAATCTGGCAAAGTGGGAGGTATGTACCAGGAAGTTTCAAAGGTGGTGCGTCGCTATGGAGGATTTGTTGATGTTTCTAGTGTTCTGTGTTAGTTTTTGAACCGCAGCATAGGACGTTTAAGGCGTCTAAACTGGAAGTATAACTGAATTTAGTTGTTAGCAGTTCATTATCCCAATACGGTCGTCACAAATGGTACAACAACTTACGCCTGTAACATCTGACACATAGTATGATATTATCTACCCTGAAAGCGACGGCAAACCAATGGCAGATAACACCATACAATTTCGCTAGATTGTCACTTTAAAAGAAAATTTAGAAATCTTGTTTGCTGACATTGCCGATGTATTTGTGGCAGGAGATATACTTTGGTATCCAGTGGAGAAAAATAAAAAATGTCTTGCGCCTGATGCAATGGTTGTTTTTGGCATCCCAAAAGGAGATAGACGATCCTACAAACAGTGGGAGGAAAATAACATTGCGCCTCAGGTGGTATTTGAAATCTTATCCTCCAGCAACACAACCAAAGAAATGGCAAATAAACTACTGTTTTATCAACGCTATGGTGTGGAGGAATATTACATATATGATCCAGAAACAGTCGATTTGACTGGGTTGCAGCGCTCAGGGGAGGATTTAGAAGTCATAGAAGAAATGAATGGTAGGGTAAGTCCCCGTTCATCCGTCACAGGTTAAACTGATTGAAGATTTGTCAATATATCTAATGGATGAT
>JAQYWN010000065.1 GCA_029379265.1 Rhizonema sp. NSF051 | reverse complement strand
TTTTGTACTCTTTATTCGCCTACTCCTGGTTTATACCGTAGGTGCAAGATCTGAGTTAGCGAGTCTTCGAGCGTCAGCGGTAGCGAGGAACGAGCGTCGGAACGAGCGTCACCCGAAGGGTACACCCCTTCGTTCTCCCAAAACCTTTAGCAAACCAAAATGCCTGTAGTTGGGCGCCAAGTTGAAGAACGCCCCATGTAAGCGATCGCCCACAGTTAGCTGTTGCCTTGGGTGCTGGCGAATTTGCTCATATTCTAAGTTTAGGACAGGAAAGGTTTTCGGAGAATTCTCTAATTGATGCGATCGCATTACCCTTAGGCACTTGTCTCCATGGAGAAACCTTTAAAGTTTTGGTCGATGCTAACAGCACTTTACCCCACACTAGCAGACCATTTCTTGCGACAACCACCGTAGACAACCAATCTTCAATCATCGTCGAAGTTTTTTAAGCACGAAGCAGGGGAGCTACATTGAAGAGCGAGTGTGTCATTTTAGGCTTTGTAGAAATGACTGTACTCCCAGCGCCCAAAGGAATTCCCTTTCTTTGAGGTTGTATTACATGTTCAATCTGATGGAACCATGTATGTAGAAGTTACCGATGCTCGTACTGGTAAATCTGAGAGGAAACATTTAATTGAGCCGACAAAAGTCTGGGTTAATTCTCAGGGCAAAAGTGTTGAAAAACGATCTGCAATCTGAGGAGCTTCAGGTGCTATTAGCCAATACAGTCCTACAATACTATAGGTTTATTGTCACCTTTTTTACAGCTATTTTTAAATGCTCAAAAAATATCTAAAAGTAATAAAACTGTTCTGGAGTGCTGCCATAGCGGCTGAGATGGAGTACCGCGTCAACTTCTTGTTAGCTTCCGTCAGTAGTCTTGGTAATTTTGTCGGAAGTCTTTTTGGATTGTTCTTATTTTACAGTAAAGGATATACCTTCGGGGGCTGGTCGTGGGAAGAAGCTTTAATTATTTTGGGAATATTTACGCTGTTAGAAGGTTTTTCTGAGACTTTTCTGGCTCCAAACTTAAATCGCATTGTTAGTCACGTACAACAAGGAACGTTGGACTTTGTATTGCTGAAACCGATTCGCAGTCAGCTTTGGCTTTCCACTAATACTCTCTCACCTTGGGGATTGCCAGATGTGGTTTTTGGCTGTGCGATTATTGCCTACGCGGGGCAAAAACTTGGATTAGGAATAAGTAACTATCTGATCAGTGTGATTCCCCTATTTTTTGGTTTGGTAATTTTTTACAGCTTGTGGTTTATGCTCGGAGCCACGAGCATCTGGTTTGTGAAAATTGGGAATGTTACCGAAGTGCTACAGGGTTTGGTGCAAGCTGGGCGATATCCGATGGTCGCTTATCCTACAGCTTACCGTTTTTTCTTTACTTTCATTATCCCAATCGCTTTTTTAACTACCATACCAGCTGAAGCGATGCTGGGTCGGAGTCAAATCACCTGGACGTTAAGTGCGGGAGTTTTGGCTGTGTTGCTATTTTTCTTGTCTACTCGGTTTTGGCGGTTTGCTTTACGTTTTTATACCAGTGCCTCAAGTTAGAGACATGAATTATTCAAAATCTTTTAGGAGTGCTTGCGCGGCACAGCACAGGTTTTTGCCTCGACCTCATGCTATCCGCTACAATTTGTCTCACTTAGTTTAGGAAAATAATGTCATCGTTCGTAGTTGCGCTTCAGCGCTAAAGCGCAACTACAAACAAATCAAAACGCCACGAATTTATGAAACGTTGTACTTAGATTTATCTGCGGGGTTACTCAGCAACGCTCTTAGGAGTGCGACGGGAAACCCGTCTTCTCCTGACGGAGACGCTCTTCGCGTTCAGCACTGGCTCCTCAGCACTCCTGAAGGTACCTTACTGCCAAGGAGAGGGAATCGCTGTAATCTCAAAAACCTCTGTTGTCTCTAAACGAATTGCTGATTTGCCGCAATTAGGACATGCTGGCTCAAGTCTTTGTAAATTGCCATTTGAGTGGCACTGTGCGATTATTCCCTGCCTACAGTGGTAGCACTCAAAGATAACTCGTCTAACTGGCTTGTCGCAATCAAGAAATACCATCTTTTGGCACTTAGTTGGTGGTAATTCTTGTTGATCATCTGATGCCTCACGGCGCTTTGGTCGTTCGATGGGTGTTTTCATTGCCCCTCCGGAGTTGAAAGTGGTGTAGGCTAGATTAGTTTAAATCGGCAAAAATTAAAATCTCTTGACAAAAATCGAGATGTAAGGGGGTTGCCTCTTTTCTCATTGTGCCACGCGATACGGATGTGCGCCGTTGCCCAAGGCGATCACTAACTTCAGAAAACTTTTCCTCTCAATACGGTTTAGCCGTTTTTGTATAAAACAGCACTACGTACATTATATTCTCAATTCTAACTCCTGGTTTGCACTTTCTATTTTCAGAGGCTGGGTGATGCTCATAGCGATACCTTTTTCGTAATAAGCTGCTTCGTTAATGAACACTGGATAGCCCGTTGAGTTACTAGAGTAAGTAATTTCCTCTCCATCAAATGTTAAAAACATCTTGTCACCCGGATGGAGGGCTTCATAATCTCGAAATTGTAACTGAGGATGAATCATTGCCCTGATTTCTCCAGATTCATTTCTAGGATAATCAATTGCCTGAATATATTGATAAACAATCAATGAATCTCCAATTTCCAACGGCATTCCTTTGTTGTATGCTTCCAGGTAGTCAAGAACTTCTCTGACGAGTTCTTCAGTTTGCTGAAATAAACGTGCATTCAATACACCTTGAGCTACTGCACCGACTTCAATAGTACAGCTTAATTTGCAAATGGAGTCTAGATAGGGGCTATCTTCATTTCTGAGTGGTGAATAAAGGACTTTGACACTGGGATTAACATAACTCAGGTACGCAGCTAAGCGCAGGTTAAATGAATTTTTGCTCCCCAGAATTATTGTTAACCCCATATTGGCTGTTGTACTGTGCAAATCGACAACAAAATTAGCTTCTAATCTGCCTCCAGTTCCAAAAGTTTGATATATGACCTTAGCCCGTTGCGCTTCGTAGCTCGATAGACTATGATTTGCTAAGTCCTGGCGTCGGAAACAACGATTAAGGTCAGTATCTACATATCGTTTTCCAATTTCATGTGCTTTGGGATTGGCTAATAAGGTTTGACTTTCAAAGCTAGAGCGCTCAATTAACTTAGGTGTTCGCTCAAATTTTTTGATGAGGTGAATTCCTGTAAGTTCGTTTCCGTGTGTTCCACCAACAATAACTACACGCTTAATTTGATTCATAATTGCTAATTGCTAGTCAGGATTCAGATCATGTCAGTTTGAATACTTATAATTAAAGCACCAAGCCTACTACAGTAAAGCTGCGCTTTACGTCCCCGAAGAGTGAGAACGCTATAAAGGAGAGTCTGTGCTAGCTTGGAAAGAAGTTTCATCTGCTGATCGCTGTGTGAGCAGAACTTCGTTCGGTTCCCTAAGGCTCCAGTGCCTGCATTAGCAACTCCCGTCTTCTCAAAAACTAGCTTTTACGCTCTCAACAGAACAGCACTAGCTCTCATTGTAGTGTAGGAGCGTGGTGGGGTGCATTGGGGTTCGTATAAGTGATTATCCAGACTTGAGAAAAAATATAAAGTTGAGATATTAAAGATCGTACCTGTACAGAGGGGCTTTTACTCATATTTGAGTAGTGAAAGCTGTATCTGTTACTTGTTGCATAATCTTATAATGGATATATTAAATATCACTCGGTTAAAGTCTGTGAATGATCGGAGCTTTGGAAAATGGATAACGCTCTTGGTAGGAAGAAGGAAAATCTCCTCTTCCTTAATCCGCGATCGCGACATTTTAACTTCTACCTACCATTTGTAATAAGTACCGAAGCAGAAATTATTCAACCAACTAAAGACTATCGTAATGGGAGGATAAGTTCCATTGACTTCTAATACACTTCTACAACGAATACGTCAATATCAACATCTGCGTGATTTACGAAACAAGTTGCTACGTCTTCACGCCTGTTTACTTAAGACAGAACGCACTATTTACGAACAGGTTCGTGGACGAGTATCGAGTGGAGAACTCCTTCAACTCGTTCTTGATCACGAACAATTTGCTTGGCTGCACAGTATTTCTAGGCTTGTTGTGCAAATTGATGAAATGCTCTCAGCAGATGAACCTGCATCACTAGACGATGTTCAAAATTTGTTTGCTGATGCGCGAATGCTGATTGTGCCTTCAGAGGTTGGCAATACATTTGCCAGAAAATACTACTCTGCTCTCCAAAGTGAACCTGACGTTGTATTGGCACATGCTGATGTATCAGCACTTCTTACACCAAGCAAATAAGGTACTAAATGATACATTTAAGTATCATATTATGTCAATAGGTGATAGTTGAGCGAGACGCGCCATGCTGCGTCTCGCTCTAATTTTCGCTCCTATGTCTATCTTTTTGAGGATATCTGCAATACGGAAGCTAAAAAAGTAGACAGAATCATATGAATTATCCAGGCAAAAATACTAGCGTCCGCAATTCGATGCTCTGGCGTGGTGCAGCGTTCGGTGGACTTGTCGGATCATCAAACGCTGTATGGGCAGCGAATCGTGCCCGTCCATCTTCTGCCGAGTCAAAGCACTTAATGAGTAGCGCCTCGTTGGGTTGCATTTGCGGAAAGTAGAACCACCGATGTGTTGGATTGTAAGCGATCGCATAGACTTCACCGACCCGATCACGGTACACTAAGTCACTTGCCACAAGATCCGTTGGTGCAATACTTTGTGCATCGCAAACTGCTAATGGCGACTCTTGGATTGGGGATGCGATCGCACGCCAAATATTGATTACGGCAAACCGTTGTTGCAGTAGTGCATCAATTTCATCTTCATCAATTCCTCGCGCCGCTAACTCTAAACGGGCACGAGTATAGCCAGATTTGGCGGTGAAGTCGTTGTGTACGCGCCTGACAGGTTCCTTGACAATATTATTGTTTTGTGCTTCGTGAGCGTTACGGAGGGTGTGATCAAATATCACCACCTTGGTTGCACCCGTCACATCTAATAATAATTGTTCGGCTTCTGGGTAATAGACCCGACGTATTTCGTCTTCGTCGTAAAAGTCACGGACGCTGCTATTATGCTGAGTAAGCGCCACACCTTCTCTATCTAGGGAGATGTTGTGCGAGATGGAACGAGCATTATAGATCGTCCGCTTGTGTGCCTGATAAGTTCCATTGTGTCGGGGAACGCCTGGTGGTGGTTCGTAGGTGTAGTTAACAGGTCTTTCTGCCATCGGGATCAGATAATTGAGGTTAGCCTCTACGTATGGCAGTGAAGAAATCGGTTTATCTAGAACTTGGCTGTTTAAGCTCATAGGTCATACCATTTAAGATTTAAGATTTTGGATTTTGGGTTGTCGTTGTTGGGTGTTTTCCCCTCATCTGCCAACTTTTCCATACCTGTGTCCTATTTTTGACCGGCACCAACGGGGTTCGAGGTATCGGGAATCTTGCTAAATCTTTCCAAATAGTAGCTCACAGAATTTTCAACTGCCTGAACTGATTGGCGATTGCGCACAATATTCCACCATTGTTGCAAGCGAGGTGTTTCTGTTGGCAGTGTAAATTTGCGTTTGTGCTCTAAGAGGGGTAAGCGCTCAAACCAGGGATAGAAACTAATATCAACTAGGCTAAACTTATCTCCTAACCAGTAAGGTTCATTTCCCGACAGCCTACCGAATCCTTCTTGCTCAATGTACAATAAGGATTCGTTGAACTCCCTTCGCCCTTGTTCCTGTTCGTTGGCATCTTTACCGCGTAGCAGTTTGTTAAACGCAGGTACTAAGCGAGTGTTAGCGTAGTCAATCCAGATTCTAGCGATCGCCTTAGCTCCTGGATCTTTAGGCAATAGAGGTGGTTCAGGAAAGACTTCTTCAAGATACTCATTGATGATGGCAGATTCATAGATTTCTACATTCCCATGTTTGATGGCAGGGACTTTGCCATAGTGAGAAATCTGTGTGAACCCATTCGGCTTACTCTGTAAGTCAATTTCAATGGGGGTAAAGTCGATTCCCTTCTCCAGCAAAACAACACGGGTTCTTTGGGAGAAGGTAGAGCCTTTGGTGAAGTAAAGTTGTAAAGTACTCATTTAATAATTTCCTGGTAAGTCTTGCATAGTGGACTGTTTAGGATTGCACTCTCAACTGAAGAGTGCGTAATTCAAACGACAGCTTGATAAAGAAGTGGACGCTTGTTGATTCGCTCATATAACATCTGACTGGCGGGTATCTACGCCAACCACATTGCATATTACTGCTGGTTTGTCAGTTTACCGTTATTTAAGACTATTGTACAGACTTTTTTCCTATAAAAGCGCTTGTCTCCACAAAATTATGCCTAACTAATTATTAGATTATCTAAACAATTAAAAATATTTGTAGTATTACAGCAATTTTCAGGTAATTAGACCACAGTCGTAGGGGCAAACAGCTGTTCGCCCCTACGACTTGCACCAGAGTCAGAAACCCGATTTCTTAAAAACGACTCTGACTCAAAACAAAGTTTTTTCGTGAAGAAACCGGGTTTCATTGAGCTTGTTGAGAATGGTGCAAGATGTCAATTAGGGAACAAGACTTGATTTTGTATTAAATTCTATGATACTCTGCACTTATCCACAAAATACGGTTAATAGAGCAAATTACAGTATTTTGTTGTGGCATTGTCCGCTTGTCACTTTGCAAAACTATATATTCCACGAAAAGGGAGTCACCCCTTATGCCAAAAGATTGGTTAGAATGGCACGACCTCTACAACACTGAAGCAAAATTGCAGCAGCGCTTAGAAATCGTGCGGGAATACATTTCTTACAGCTTAGATGCATCGCCACTAGGAATTATCCGTCTAGTTAGTGTTTGCGCGGGCGATGGACGAGATTTATTAGGAACTCTGGAAAATCACCCTCGTGCGAAAGATGTTCATGCACGACTCGTAGAGCTAAATCCGCAGCTTGTTGAACGTGGACGAGCAACCATCGAATCATTGGGTTTAGCAAAGCAAATTGAATTTATCAATGGTGATGCAACTAATTCCGCCAATTATGCAGGAGCAGTACCAGCAGACATTGTGATTGTCTGTGGTGTCTTTGGCAATCTCGCTGACGAAGCTGAACTCAATCGCTTGCTGAGGAACTTGAGTTTTCTAAGCAAACAAGGTGCTTTTGTTCTCTGGACGAGGGGACACTCCAACGGTATTCCCTACTCTGATACTGTGCGTAAATTTTTGCGAGCTGCTGGATTTGAGGAAGTGAACTTCAAACTCACTGCGACAGGAAACATGGGGGTAGGTATTCATCGTTACATTGGTGAAAATATCGCTGCACCCAAAGAGCAACAGTTATTTGCATTTTCGGGTATTCCAAGTAAAGCGAGGTAAGAAATGTCTATTCAGAGTACAGTATCTAGTTGGGAGCAACTGTTTGAAACCGCACAAAAAAATACCTCTGCTCGACGGGTGCGTAGACCAGGTCAAACCCCTTCTACTGCGCCAATCCCCAGCAGTCTCCACAAACTTCCCCCGGATACAGCACCACCAGTACTACTTTACCGAGATACTAACTCTTGGTGTCCTTTCTGCGAACGGGTTTGGTTTGCCCTAGAAGAAAAGGAAATTCCGTTTGCGACGGAGTTTATTGATCTGAATAACAAGCCAGAATGGTATACTGCCTTGGTTCCTACAACCCTTGTCCCCGCTGCGAAAATTGAGGGAGAGCTAGTGTATGAATCCAAAGATATTCTTTTAGCATTGGAAGAAAAATTTGGGACAACTCTTCTTCCGAATGATCTAGAGGAAAACGCCGTTGCTAGACAGTTGGTAGAGGATGCTGAAAACAATGGATTTAAAGAAGCTAGCTACAAATTTCTCAGAGTAACACCTGCGGATTCCGATCAGTTAGCATTACAGGCAACATTTGAAACTAAGTTAGATGAGCTTGAGCAGGCTTTGGCTAAATATCCAGGTCCCTACTTTGTCTCCAGTTTTAGTTTGGTAGACATTATGTATAGCCCCCATCTTGATCGATTGGCGGCTAACTTACCCGTGTATCGGGGGTATCATATCAAGGGTAATGAGCGTTTTCCTCGCATCAATGCTTGGTTTGAAGCACTCAATCAGCGTCCTGCTTATCACAGAGTCAAATCAGATAATATCACTAACAATTTACTCCTGCGCCGCCGATGGGGCGTGGAACCCATTGGAAACCCGTTGCCTCTCGATCCTGTAGACAGCGAGTCCCTTGAATATCGGGCAGAAGCTGCTGAAAGATTGAGCGATAACCGGGAAGCTGCTATAGGAGACATCCTGAAAAACTCTGGGGTTCAAGCTTTAGCTTCATATGGCGATATCTCAGCAGTCCAAGAAGCGGTTGAGCTTCACCTGAGGTTACTGGCAGACTATCTTATTAATGGGAATGGCGCACCCCTACCTGGTGGAAGGACAGGGGGCAAGGACAATGCCGATCCGATTGTCGCTGCTGTAGGAGCTATTACTCTGGCATATGTGAGGAATCGCATTTGTGCGCCACGGGATATGAGTGCTGGTGCTGCAACTGCTTTCCGGACGGCTGCAGATAAAGTACTGGCATCTATTTATTAAGTTGTTCTCCCCGGCTTGAGAAACTCGATATTCAGATCTAGTTTCTCTCAACCGCCATAATGCATCAATATGAAACTTTACTACATCACCCTGAATAACTCTGATGAAGCACGTCAGATTGGTCGTGCTTTGTTAGAACAAAAACTAGCTGTGTGTGTCAACTGGTTTCCCATAACCTGTGCTTACATCTGGCAAGGAGAAATCACAGAAGAGCCAGAAGTCGTATTAATTGTGAAAACTCAATCTGGTTATCGGGAAAAAATTGAAAAGGTAATTCGCCAGCACATTAGTTACACAAACTTTGTTGCAGAAATCTCCCCTACAGAAATCAACCAAAACTTTTTGGAATGGTTGAATACTGAAGTTCCCATACGTCCTTTACAAAGAACATATGTCAAATAAAAGGGATGTGTTACTTTAACTCATCACAGAAAGAACACTCCTATTTAATTTGCGAACATCGCCACTCTCAATATCCCGGTTTCTTCAAAAAACCGGGATTTTTATTTCTCGCAAATAATTTAAGACTACTATAGGTCAATAGGGGTTTTTCATGCAACTCTATTTTTAGATTTAACGGCTTACTTTGCCGATAAAATAAAAAATAGAGAGGATTGTCTGCCAAGAAATAATTTTCTCAGATCAAAGGTGCTTGCTCTTATCAGCCTGCAACTGTTCTCTTACGCTTTAAGATTGTCCCCAAACCGCCAACTAAAAGCGCACCCAAAATAGTGGTAGGTTCGGGAACAGATTTTGCTGCCACAACCTTGAAATCAGGTCCGTTGTCATTAGGAATATTCGGAATAAGCCCATTATTGTTAGAGCTAGTTAATCGTAGTGTTTTCGTGGTGATTCCATCCAGGCTAATGCCAATCGACCCAATATTGAAAGGTCCATTGTTAAGAACCGGAATGACTTGAGTACTGATGTTGTAGTCAGCTTTTGTATAGTTTTGCCTCAAGATTTTGTAACTTGCTATAACCGCATTGTTGTTGTCCAACGCTTCAACCAATAAATCGCTATCACCTGCAACTGCTTCACCGGGTGTTCCACCACGCTCCCAAAAGAAAAAGGTATTCACTGGATTGTCAAAAGAGACTTCTATACTTGCTTTATTGGCATTTTCACGGGTTACCAGGATACTATTCAAATTTAAGTTTCCCAAAGTATCAACAATGTCTTGATTGGTAGGGTTAGGTTTTGAGGGACCTTCTCCAACCAAATTATCATCTGGGGTATTGGGACCTCGTCCTGAATGGAGTACGCCTAACACACTTCCATCGTCAAGAGTGTAAGTATCATTCTGGAGAATCTTTGCCTGCTTGACAAGCTCAAACTGGTTAATCGTGTTTCCATTAAACACCACTGAGTCCAGCCGGACATCTCTTGAGGGGTCATTTAATAGATTACCTGTGGGGTCATTAATCTGAGTAGCCGTGACATTAGTTTTAAACGAAAACGGGGAGAATGTTGCTGCTACAGCAGGTACTGTGGCTACCAGGGAAGCCATTGATACAGAGGCAGCCGTTGTGACGATCGCGATCGTCAGACCAAAGATAGTTTTCATTTGTATTTCACCTGACAATTAGACACCGAAAATACACTCGTTTTACTAAATATGATTAGGCGCTACAAAATTGGTCGCACAGCTTTAAACATATGCAACAAAGCAACAAGCAAAGTTTTAGACTGCCCTATGCACAAAGGCTAGTCAGTCTTTCAGTTTTTGAAAGCTTTTACAAGAGCCTTCTCTATTATTTCTGTATCTTTACTGATTTACAGTAGATAGGTGTAAATATCTCACAGTTTTTTGTTTACGTCAACTCAAAGAGTTGTGCTATCTTAACTTTTTCTACCTGATTTTTTTCTCAATAATTCATAAAACTGCACGACGCAATTCTGGGAAAACTTTAGACACGCTCAACACATGCAGCGGAACATATGGTGCTGCATGTGTGAACGCTAACTCGATCTCAACTTTCTTCAAGATCGTCATGCACCGTTTTACGCAGTTCAATGGGCTTAACTTCCACGTTGAAGTTGGGATCGAAGAGGGGGAATGAAAGGCGATCGCGTCCCGATTAGTTTTGAACGCGGTGAAGTATTCACAACGATTGTCTGCCCGTTGTCTAACCCTTTGGCGGATGCTTTCAGACAGAGAACTCATGGTGATAAAGGAGTTTTTATTCCCCGTCTCACTGCTTCAGCTAAACCTTCTGACTTTCTTAATTGTCCGATTTGATAAATTGACATTAAAATTAATAGTTCATAGCGTTCTGCTTCCGTCAGTCCCGTATTTTTTCCTTTAGCTTGCAGTTCACCCAGACGTTGGTTTTGTGCTGCATCCATTTTTAAGTTAGCTAATTCCAGTACTTCTTTATCGCAAACATGGGAAATTTCCGAATGAATGCTCATGTTTGAGACATTCTCCAAGGTAGGCAATACTATTTCCAGGGTATCAACCAAAACGTCTGAGAGATTTCTCGCGCTCTGCTTCTCCAAGACGCTGAGCAGATTCAACTAAATTTTCCGGTAAGTTGATGGTTATTGAAATAGCCATAATAAGTAAAAAGGTTTGTCACCATTTGTCACAATTATAGCTTAGATATAGAGATATTTTTCTCTCAGTATGATTGACTCACAGGGTCGTGTCATTAGCACTTGGGCAGACATCATCAACTGCGCTAACTTGGGTATGGAAGTGATGCACGAGCGCAACGCTCACAACTTCCCACTGGACTTGGCTGCTGGTGAGTCAGCACCTGTTGCACTTGCTGCTCCTGCTATCAACCACCATTTCACGAAAATCTTGATACAATTCGCTCTCCCTGCTTCCCCTGCAAGCCTAAATGTATCAACTTTAAAGTGAAACGGTATAACACTATAGGCGACAGGCAATCATCAGTAAGTTAAAGCTCACTCTCACCAGCGTTTGACTGATCCTGCTACTAAGAGTTCAATTTTGTGTAGAGTCGTCTGCCCAGTGATAAACAGGGTTTTGCCTTCTGATCCCCCAAAAGCAAAGTTAGTAACAGCGTCTGACATCAAAATTTTGCCAAGAAGCTTTCCCTCTGGTGAAAAGATATGGATACCATCACCGCAGCCTGCGTAGATGTTGCCCAGCGCGTCTACATCTACGCCATCTGCACCCCACTCTTTGTTATCGATGTGGCACAATACATTGCCACCAGATAGGGTATGATCGCTATTGACGTTAAAAACGCGAATTTGCCGATTGTCATCTGCGGAATCACCCACATAAAGTTTGGTTTCATCTGGTGAAAAAGCAATACCATTCGGCATGTGAAAGTCATCAACAACTGAGGTGAGTCTCGGAGTTTGAGGATCAAAGAAGAAGACATGGTTTTTGTTTTGTTCTTTGGGGCGATCGCCTAACCCATAGGGAGGATCGGTGAACCAAATCGTTCCATCTGACTTAATCTCCAGATCGTTGGGAGAGTTCAGCCGCTTGTTCTCAAAGCGATCTACTAAAACTTCGCGCTGCCCATTGCGATCAGTCTTGCTGATGGCTCTGCTTTCGTGTTCACACGTGTAAAGATTACCCTGAGTATCGAATACATTACCATTGCAGCCAAAGCTGGGCTGGCGAACGGTGAGGAGTCCATCTGTTTCACTCCAAGCTTTGTGTTCACTTGCACCCGTGTCGCTGAATATCAGACGATTGTGCCACTTGTCCCAAACAGGCCCCTCGCAGAAATACATTTTATCTGCTAAGAGTATTGGTTCTGCATCAGTAGACAAAATGCCCGGAATTGCTTGGTTATTCATATTCTCCTTATATTATTCAACCATCAAAACAACGGCTACAAAGCAGTTTATTCTGAGACTATAAGGGATTTCACTGACAATCTGACTCGATAGATGTATATGGTAATAATATTTTTGTAAGTTACGGCAACGCTACATCCGCTACTGGTTATGGTGGCAGGCTTTCGACAATCGCTCCACACACATTCAGTTAACGATGCCGCCAAGGGCTACAAGCCTCTTCGGGCTTGCCTGGGAACTTCAGAACCTTTTGCATAAAAGATTTCTGGAAATTCAATCACAAGTTACTTCGGCACAATCGGAATTATTTAATTCTCATAAAATTTAGCGAGAAAATTCATAATTTTCTCAAGGACACTTGCCTGAACAGACACTTGACCGTTAAAGTAATTTAGGAAACGTTTAAGTAACTAAGCCCCAGTTCACACTGGGGTGTTTCTTATTTAAAATTCACTCGCATATATTATATTGGCTATTTTGTCCACAAATCTTAACAAAGTGTTTCCAGCTTTTCTGCTGTTTTGTTGAGATTGGGAATTGCGAGTTGGGTAATAAGTTCTTCGCCATTACCCGTTACTAGCAGTTCAAGCTTTAGTACGAGCAACAGACAAGCACAACTTATTCCAATAAGATAATCCTCCATGAAGAGAGCGATTGCATTGATCTAGCTCAACCACCTAAGTGATCTGAATCATTGAGAATAGACCTGGATCTGGGGAATTGTTAAGAGGTAAACTTTTCTAAGAAAAAGACGAGGAAGGCAAGCAAGAGCGGAAATTCCTCCTTATTCGCCTATCCCCCCTTACCGAACAAAGCAAATTTGTAGAAAAACTTTTCTTTCTTACTCTTCCCGAGTCAACGGCTTCAACCGAGATTCAATAGCAAAAAACGTGACGCATAAACGCCACGTGTCATTTTATAGTTTAAAGAAAAACGTGTATAAACACCCTGATGCAAATATTTTAATTTTTTATTAATACAATGTCCTTAGTAACATTACTTAAAATATGCATAAGCAATTCTTTATATTACGCAATTTCACTGAGAAAATATGGCGTTTATGGTAGAGTGTTAGCAGGAATTTTCCTCGCTACTTCACAGGCAGTCCACCACGTCAAAACACTGACTCTGCCTTAACTCATTCAGAATCGGTGTATCACTAGAACCAAAAAGATACAGTTGTTCTTGAGCGCGAGTCATCGCAACGTATAATAGTCTTCTGGCGAGAACTGCTGCTTCGGGTTCTTGAGAGTGGCGATCGCCAAACTGCTGTACCCAAAGAATCAGTACTACTTTAAACTCCAGCCCTAGAGAAGAATAAGCGGTAATCAGCCTGACTCCTTCTCGGTGATTGCTGTAGGAGTGCTTGGAGTCATTATTTTCTGTAACCCAGTAACAACCCAAACCTAAATCCTGAAGTTGTTTTTGGAGCTTGTTGAATAAAGGAGCGTCGGTGCGTGTGAGGTAGCGATACAAAATAGCAATATCTCTTGCTTCATAGCCACTGTTCTGAAGCTTTTGAACTTGAGTTACAACTGCTTGAAGTTCACATTCTCGATTGGCTTGGATTTGCAAAACTGGACGTTGACCGTGACGAAGAGCACTCTTTGGCTGGATAATTGGAAAGGTTCTTTCTTCCTCTACTTTAAATGAAGCTGCAGGTACCAAGACACTCCACGCAGCAGATAAAATTTCTTGAGTATTTCGGTAGTTTTGCGAGAATTCCTTAGAACGCTGTCCGCCTTGCACTTTAATTCCTACAGATTTCCAGGTAAAATTATGACGCTTGTAAAGGTTTTGTGAACCATCGGAAACAATCATTAAATTACCGTTTTCAGGATCTTTGAGTGCTGCGACACAACACTGAAACCAGCTAGGAGAGAAAGTATGCGCCTCATCTACCAAAATTGCATCCCATTTTTGTTCTAGGGGAAGCGATGCCGTCGCCTCTCTTAGTTTTTCTCCCAGCAGCTCTTCATCGTCTTCCGTGACTCTAGGTAGTCTGCCGAGGATTTTCTTTGCCCAACCGTGGAAATGAATTACCTCTATCCGTTCTTTGTAGTCAGGGTTGTGACTTTCATAGTGAAGCAGCGAGCGCAGATATGCTGCCAAAGTAATGTTGAAGCATAGTACCAAGACGCGATACCCTACCAAGCGGTTTGCTAAAAGCTTGGCACGCGATAGCAAAATCAGTGTCTTACCAGAACCTGCCACCCCATAAAACAGGCGATGTCCATCTCGAATATCTGTTGCTAGACGTTCTTGCTCAATGTCCAAAGTCACAATGATAGAGCTATCTGGAACGAGTTTAGCATCACCCGGAACACTCTTAAAGGTAGCTGGCCTTTCTTTAATTGCCTTTTCTGGGTATAAAATGCCTTTAATCGTGCTAATTTGGTCATCAGTGAGTGCTAAAAACTTAAAGCGAGTCGTAAACATGCTCTCCAAGCGTCGCATTAACTCTCGTTCGCCAATTCCTTCCCATTCTATTAACTCATCTCGATAGACAACTTGAGGCTGTTCCAAGAGGGAATAAATATTTTCATTCTGTGCCTGAGTCACTGTCATATTCGGCATGACGACACCAACACCTACTGGAAAGCTCAACTTACCTTGGTAGTCACCATCCGGCTGAGTGAGAACCGAGTATTGCTTGAACTTATCAAGGATTACATCTAAGTAGCCTTTGCCCTGGCGTAACGGGGACTGTTGTTTCTCAGTAAGTTTTTCACCATTTTTGATTTCAAAGAACTGGCTGTTCGCACTCACAATTTGATGAGATCCCCAACCCTTCACCTCCACAATCAATAATCCTAATGTTGGTCCTAAAATAATAAAATCGGGGTAAAGTCCTTTCACTGTTGGTTCATACCAAACATAGCAATCATCCGGTAATTCATATTGTAGAGTTTTGTATAATCGCTTCTCTCCTTGACTCGCCTTTGATGGGATAGTATCCGGTACCATTAAAGCCATAAAAATATCTCCTAAATTATCTTCACCTCACTGCATTCATATTCATCAGCGAGTATTTTGTTTCAAAGCAACTCTCTAGGCATATGTGTCTAGTACAGTTGCGGGATGCGATCGTGGTTTCAAAGATGAAAGAAAAGAAGTTTATAACACAACTAGTTGATTAGGCTGGGTAATTTTCAATTCAAAATTACCCTTCCCTATTTCTCTTGGTGTTACGCCCACAGCCCTAACATCTTTACCTTGTAAAGCCAATAAGTTAGAAGCACCTGGAATTTGGTTGAGAATCTGTCGAGGTATTACAACTAAATAAACCTTATTATCTCTTCCTGATAAATTAAGCTGCTCTGTGTCACCATTTTGATGACTCCATCCATTGATTCGCCCTTCTATATTCGGAGTATTGCTTAAGTTGTGATTATTTTGGGCAAGCGTGTTGTTAGAGCAGAAAAAATCTACAGGATTGTGTTGAAAATCTGCACATTTTAAAACTTCTTCCGCTTTTTGAGAGATTTTGATAAAGTATGAGTAATCAGGTTCTTGACCAGTATCATAGTTAGCTTTATTTTTAATACTAGCAGGTGCATTGAGAAGAACTTGCTTGAGCGTTTCGCGATCTGAATCAGAAAGGTTAGGTGATAAATAAACATTGGATCCAGGAATTTGACGGCTGAGATGAATCACTCTTAGATTTGGATCATTTTTGACTGCATCATAAGCAGCCGCACCCACATCAGCTTCGCTATTTCTGACCATTTCTATAATTTTTTGACCTCGATGTCCCATATCTACACGCAGAGTTTTGCCAAACAAATCATAAGTAGGCATGTAGAAACTGGATGCAGAATTAAAGTCTCCAAAAGCAATAGTTGTTGTGGGTTTTATGTCACTAGGAGATTGAATTGGGCTATTTGATTTCACAAATAAACTAGCTTGATAGTATGAAGGATTATTTGGAAACATCCGAGCAGCGAAAGTGTACCCGTTTTCTTTAGCTGCTACGGAAAGCATAGGAGATAGAGCAAACACAACATCCCACTCTTTACGCACAATTCGATTCCTGACATCTCCATAGGAAATTGATTCATTGCCATCTATCGTGACTTGGACTTTATTTCCCAACTGAGAGCGCAAGTAAGCTGCTAAGTCATTGTAATTGCTGGAATTTGTCAAAATACCTATGGTTAAAGAGCTTGCCTGTAACTTTTGCTTGACACCATTTTCTGAAGAGACAGGAACACCAGGTTTAAGCAATTTAGAAATTGCCATATATGCAATTAAAAGACTGATAACAGATGTTAATGTTAAAGCAATTACTAATGTAATATTGCTTTTCTTTGCTATAGAC
>JAQYWN010000641.1 GCA_029379265.1 Rhizonema sp. NSF051 | reverse complement strand
GAAACAGCGTACATCGTCAATTGATTATTGTCCTAAGCATCAATCCGTTGCTATAAAAGTGATGAAAGAAATTTTGTAGGCATAGATGACACAACTTGAGTTTTCACAAGTTATACTGGCGTTGAGTGCTGATGGTGAGTCCAGCGCGCATGCAGGGGGTTTACCGTTCTCTGGCGAGGAGCGCTCTTCCTTGTCTTCTCCTAAAGGGAGACGCAAAGGGCAAACGAGCGTCACACGGGAGGGCTGACGGCTGAATGTTTACATTTATTTTGTTTGGGGAAGTTGTTTGATATAGCAGTCTTATATGAGTTGTGAAAATTGAAAGTCTGAGAATTCGGATTTCGCAGAAGTTACCAGGATTCTCGTTTTTCACGAATGATTTAGGAATCTATATACAACCACATTCTTGCTTCTGTTGCTAAGATTGCTCCCCTTCGTATATGCGCTTACCACTGTCGTCGAAATATGGGAGATATGGAGAGTTACACAGTTGTAAATAATATCATGTTTGGTTGCTTGCCCATAATTAAGCCGCAACTTGGGACCACGAGTAGAAGTTTGTCAAACCCCGAACTAAATCTTGTTGTTGGAGCAATTGTTGACAACGATGAAATAAAACGGACTCCAATTCACCCTTGATTCTCAAATGAACGGTTGGCAAGAGGCTCGTTTGTAGCGGCCAAAGTCTAATTGAAGAGTTGAAGTTCTGGATCGGGAGATGGCATTTCAATAATATGAAAGCCAAATAATTTGGTAGTGGCTTCTCTCCACAGGATCTTTTGGCTGACGGTAACGCTGTTCTAACTCGGTTAATGATAAATGTGGCTTTATGCTAATACGTTTTGGCATTGGTATAATTGATGTTTGCAACAGAAGGTATACTTATTCATTATTACTATGGGTGTGTTCCCGGATATGATATAAGACCTTAAAAGCAAAACTAACCTTTTTGATTTTTTTTTAGCATCAGTAATTCCACTGAAGTATAGTACTCACCCTACAATTATCCCGTCCCACCTCCCACCCCGCAGTTCGCAGGAGCGATCTCTACTCCCAACTCAGCACTTCTATGAACGGTAATAGCTGCCAAACATTCTATTAGCACCAATTGAAAGCATTTTTCACGGATGTAATTCTAGAAAACCTTAATACATCGCCTCACAGGTCATTTTGCCCCCTACTTCCGAATATGCGGGGTTATAGTACGTCTGCCCCCTCTACCCCAGGGCTGATTTATTCGACAAGGTATGTATTTTGTCAATAGCATTGGCGATAAATATTCGGGCAAAAGTCATGAATTGTTGACCATTTTGATGCCTAAGATTGAATGCCTTGCTTGTTTTTCAGGTCCTGAACCCTTGATTTTTAACGTCTTTTAGGGAATGAATCAGCCCTGCTTCTACCCGTCCCCGCAACCGGAAATGATGATAGCCAAACAGAAATCACAGGCGTAAGCAATTACTGAATATTTATACTTGAGCAGGCAGCAGATCCACCAATAGGTAAGATTATTTCTGGCGTGTTTTGTTTGAGGAAAGAAGTTTGTCTTCTAATCGAGCCGATACAACAATTTCTAAACTACTGTAGCTATCGATGTTTAGCGTCCAAGACCATTAAGACTTATGCGGGAACACTCGCCATGGTTTGGTCAAGAGTATCATTATTGTCTTATTGGGGCTCCACTCCTTCATCAATCCAAACATCAATGACTGCTTTTACTTCTGATTCAGTTATGGCAGACCACTCTTTTTCGTTGATAGTGGTCCTAAATACGGCTCTTTTACCGTGACCAACTTTTTCTATTGCGTGTCCACGATAGACATTATTTTTAGGCTTAACCATTTTTTTCTCAATTTTACTGACTATTGTAACAAAAATACAAATTCATTCTTTCTAGACAGGTCAACTTGAAAGGTAGCTATGAGTCACGGCACTCTCCCCATTGGAGTTTAGACAAGCGATCGCTCGCCTAAGCATCTAAACTTTAGTTACTTGACCTTGAACAAATACGTCCGATTGCACGCTTGTCATGGAATTAACATTCAAATGGACAGGTGTAAGATATGAGATTCAGAGATTTGAGAGACATAATAAAGGTAATACAGACTGATTATTCTCTCAGTATCCCAATTTTTTAGATCATTTTTCTTGAGAATACTTCAATAGCTAATGGCTTCTTTTCAAGAAATGGCTCAAGAGATTGAAGTGCTTGTCAATGGCACCGATGATATTTAAAATACTCGCAACATTGTGTGGTGGATAGGAAATCAGAGTATCCTCAGCAATTAACCTCTGAAAGTCCAACTTAACTTCCCCAGTACGCTCACTCCCATCACTTTCATAAAACTTCACACCTGCGAGTTGCATGATCTTGATGATTTCTTGAGCAATGATGCCATAACCAATTGTTGTAGGATGAATACCATCTAAGGAAAATAAACCGCCTTGAGTGCGACCATTTGGTTTGGAGATAAAAAAGCGCGAGTCTGGTACAGGTGAAAGTGCCTGAAGTTCTGGTGGCAACTTATATGTACCCCCAACTTGTTCCCACCAACTAGGTCTAGCACTTGGGTCATCATGATAACGTCTGGACGCAAAGCGATCTAATAATCCAGAGCTTTCAAACAGATACCAATCTCTGCCTTCAGTCCTTGCTTGTTGCACAACAGCAGTTATATATTCATTATACTGGTCAATCGCACTATCAACAGCCCGCACTTGTTGATGTGTCAGATTTGGGTGCTTGTTAGGATTAAAATCTTTGTCACTTATCCAAGGCAAAGTGTAGTAAGGGTAGTAACGAGAACCTTTCTTCACCTTATCACCGACGCCACGGGCAAAAGGAACGATACTGATATGTGGGACTGTGCCAAAAATGACATGACGAGCGCGAATTTTCTTAACTTCGCTAACAACCCGATCTAGCTCTGCCTGAAAGTGAATTGGACGCCAAACAGTATACTTATTGTTCAAGTCCATATCATTATAGTCGCGATCGCTCCAGACCACGTTAAAACTCAAAATACTCCTCAAAGCATTATTCGCACCAAGCACCACAATCAGCGTTTCAATACCGTCCCCATCACTATCTTCTTGAGTCCCTTCCCTGGCTAGGGCTGCTGCTGCTTGCAATGGTGTCAGTGCTTTTCCATCAACATCTCGTGCCGAGTTTAAAACCCGTATTGCCGCACGTTCGTTATGATGGTCAACTATCAACCGAAAAAAGCTGTTCTTGGGTGGATTTTTCTTCAGTACGTCTATACACATATCTGCATTGCGTGCCAGCGTTTTTCGTAAATCCCACCCATAGACTGCCAGGTTATCATTAATTTTTCGTTGCTGTGGGTAAACAGAACCTTTTCCACGTTCCCAATAATTCTCCAGCACCTTTAGATGTTGGTAGAGATACAGTAAACAAGGTATTAATTTTAACCAATCAATCCGATCACCAAACCGTTGCTGTAAGTCATTTGCCAACCGTTCCAAGTTGACTGGCAATCCGTCTTCTGGTCCGTGATAAGTTGGATAAAGTAGTTCCTTCCAACCCATTTCACGAGCAATAATTGCGGGATAGGATATTTGCGGATTAAAAACTGCCCCACTTTGATAACCTTGCGTGATTGAATCGCCAATGGCAACTAGGCGATTTCTGGGAGTTCCAACTCTGCTAACGCTTACAGGAATGCCAAGGGTAGGATCTGTAACGGGTTTTCGTGCCTCAAATCTAATCTCTACATCTGGTGGTGTTTTAGGATCGAGCATTGAAGCAGGTAAATTAATCATAAGTGCTTTTGATTACTAGGATATAGATGGTTGGTAATGGGTAATGGGGAAAAAAGACTTCGATTTCAACAATTCCTTGAAAATTATCTTCCCGATTAGCGATCACCGATTACCAGCCTAACTATATAACTAGTAACTTACGAGCTTGTCTTCTGCGACTATTAATCACTAACAATCCCTCTTACAATGGGCGTAGTATAGTTAAATGAAAGCCGTGTAGTGTTTCAGCTTTCAAATACCGCTCTTGCAGGAGTTGCCACTGCTGCCACAACTCGTCACGATTTTTTGCTAGTAAAGCCGTTAATCCACGGGGCAAAGAGTGAGATTTTGACTTGAAGACATCTACTAACCACTCAGTTAAAACCACATTGTCTTGGATAGAACCCAAAATTTCTTGGATACTTTTGACTTCTTCAACATAAGCCTCGTAAGACTCGCTGTATAAATCAGTAAATAACTCCATTTGATAACGGAGGCGTTTGGCTTGTTTCCGCAGACTATGCAGAACTTCCCCACTCGTTGCTAATTCTCGTTCTATATTCTCTGCTTCCCAATCTTTTGGCACCACAATCTCCAACCCTGATGTTTGGGTTCCAACCAACCAACCTGGATGTAGCAGGAAGCTACTCGCCTCAGTTAAAAGTAAATCTGGGAGGACTTGCTGAATTGGTAAGGATGCCTGTGGTTGATAATTAGGTTCTTCCAACCATTCCTTCAATTCTTTTTTTAGAGACTTGTAACGTTCATCCTTTAATACTGCCTTGACATCTACCAGTGCATCTTCACGTTGCTTATCCAAAGCGTCGAAAGCAATTTGCAGAGATTCCTGTTCTTTGCGAGGTAAATTTGGTTTGTAAAGAGTTTCCAGAGCTTCTTTTAACACGTCTAAGTCTCGGAGATTGCCGAGACGATGTGCAATTTTACCAATATTTTTATTACTTACTGGCTGTGGTAAATCTACTGCTAGGGCAAACCCATTAACAGTTGTACGTAAGCGACGCAACCCCACTCGCATTTGATGCAGTGCTTCTGGATCTTTATCTTTCTTAACTGCTGTTTCCCACTTTAAGGTTTTCTGGAAGTGTTTTTTAATTGCCGAAGAAGCGTAGTTACCTAGATTTTTTTGGGGGGATTTTGTTGCTAATATCACTGCTGATACACCTTTACAGACATTTGAAATAAATATGT
>JAQYWN010000640.1 GCA_029379265.1 Rhizonema sp. NSF051 | reverse complement strand
ATTTAACATACATATATAGGTACAGCTAGTCAAACTGTTCTATATTCAGTAGTTTTTCGCGAGACATCTTACACCATTAGTATATTTACTCGCAACAGCTAACTTATTTGTTCATAGTACAGCATTATGTTCAATATAGAACATTAAATCGAAAAGTTTTTTCCAACAGAGCGAACCCACTTTGGGAAAATTTTTCGATTTACTGAAATTGCTGTTGATTTTTATTTTAATGTAGAATTAAAAGCTTTATTTGACTGACCTTACAGACGACGAGTAACAACTAATCCGTTAATAGAAAAAGTAGGAAAGGTAGGAAAGGTAGAATGTTTTGTATTCAAGAGCACATTAACTTGTTACATTTAAGTTATAAAAAAAGGGCGTTGCTATAAAGATGAATAGAAGTTTTAAACGGTGCATTTTATATACTGCAAGTATACGTGTATTTGGAAGAATGAGAAATTGATAAGTGAACAGAATCACATTTGTGTCATGTGTGGTCGTCAATTTATAGATGTCTATAGCCCATTACTAAAAACATTCAATCAACTGCATACTTGCATATTTTAAAGCAGGCGTTAATCGCGGGGGATTCCGAGCTATTGATCGCCATTTCATGAATTCAGACGCTCGCGGACTCGAAAATCGCTGACGCTCGTTCGTGTAGCGTCTCCCCTTGGGGAGACGACTAGCTACCGCTATCAGACAACTATAATTAATTGGGTAAAACAAGTTGAGGGACACATGAATTTCCAGACCGCAGTCAATACGGTTCGGATAAGACTTTATGCCGCCATAACCTTTAATCCGAAACGCCTTCGGCGACTCCCTTAAAAAGACAGAAATTGTATTCAAAGCTATATTTCCACAATTAGTGCTTGTATCTGATTTTACAAGATATAGAACGACTGAAAGACTTGGCACTTAGTCAAGAAATTGACATTCATATTTCTAGGTGCAAGATCTGATATTACCCCCAAAAAACAATCTGCATCTTAAGAACAAAACCTGGTAAGACATCTTCACCTGATAGTTCTGTTGGTGATTCTAAAACTTCTACTTCTTTCCCTTGACGGCATATTTCTACTCGCCGTGTTTTTCTATCAATCAGCCAACCGAGTTTTACTTGATTCTCCATATATTCTTGCATTTTTTCTTGTGTCTTTTGTAAAGTATCAGTCGGGGACATTAACTCTAAGACAAAATCAGGAGAAATAGGGGGAAACTTCTCCTTTTGTGCGGGGGTAAGAGCATCCCATCTTTCTTGTTTAATCCAAGCTACATCTGGTGAACGATCTGCGCCATTAGGGAGTTTAAAGCCAGTGGAGGAATCAAACACTTTACCTAACTTAATTTGTCGATTCCATATTCCAAAGTCAATAGTAATTTCAGCATTACAGTTTCCGGTTTCTCCTCCTGTTGGCGGCATTATAATGAGTTCTCCCTGAGCATTGCGTTCAAATTTGATATCAGAGTTTTTCTGACAAAGTTCGTAGAATTGGTCGTCGGTTAGTTTAATTACAGATGAGAGATCTATAGTAAATACGTTCATAGTTCGTTTAGAGTAAAAAGATTATATATTGTATTTTAACTATTCTTACCAGCTATCACCAAACCCGGTTTGTTGAAGAAACCAGGTTTCCGTGTTCACTTTTTGAGGCACAATTGAATGAGCGCAAAGAGTGTGACTAACGCATGGAATCTCTGATCTCTCGTATGCAGGCGGTGCAGTCGCCAATCATTCCTGTCGTGGGAGAATTGATTAGAAGCTGTCCCGGTACTATTTCTCTAGGACAAGGTGTAGTTTATTACAATCCTCCACCAGAAGCTATAGAGTTTTTGCCCAAGTTTCTGGCAGATTCAACTAACAATTTATACAAAGCAGTGGAGGGAATTCCCTCATTACTAACCGCACTGGTAGCAAAACTGCAAGCCTTCAACGGGATCGAAATTAATGAGGGAAACTGTATCGTTGTTACCGCAGGTAGTAATATGGCATTTATGAACGCTATTCTCGCTATTACCTCGGTGGGCGATGAAGTGATTCTGAATACACCTTACTATTTCAATCATGAAATGGCGATCGCTATCGCGGGTTGTCATCCAGTATTGGTAAGAACGGATGAAAATTACCAGTTGCGCCCAGAAGCGATCGCCGATGCTATTACCCCAAAAACACGGGCTGTCGTGACAATTTCCCCAAACAATCCGACTGGAGTCGTGTATTCAGAAGAGGCGTTGCGCCAAGTTAATCAAATCTGTCGCGATCGCAGTATCTACCATATTAGTGATGAAGCCTACGAATACTTCACTTATAACGGAGTCAAGCACGTTTCTCCCGGTGCATTTGCAGGAAGTTGCGACTGCACCATTTCTCTTTACAGTCTTTCTAAAGCCTATGGTTTTGCTAGTTGGCGCATCGGCTACATGGTGATTCCCAAACGCCTACTGACTGCTGTCAGAAAAATTCAGGATACGATTTTGATTTGTCCCCCCGTGGTTTCCCAATATGCAGCTTTAGGGGCGCTGCAAGCAAAAGAGGAGTATTTAAGCAAGAATATTGAAGCGATTTCCCTTGTGCGATGTAGTGTACTAGATTATCTCACCCGCCTGCAAGGTTTGTGTACAATTACCCCTGCTGATGGCGCTTTTTACTTTTTCCTCAAAGTTCATACTAATATAGATAGCTTTAAATTAGTTGAAAGGTTAATTAAAGAACATCTTGTGGCGGTTATTCCCGGTACAACCTTTGGCATGGATAATGGATGTTATCTGCGTGTCGCTTATGGTGCTTTGCAAAAAGATACTGCAAAAGAAGGGATAGAAAGATTAGTAACGGGTTTGCAGACAATCTTGCTGTAATATGTTTGCTTCTTTGCTCGTCTGCACGGCAAGATAGCAGATTGACAGTACTGAAAAACATTATACCCGTAGTTTAAAAAACTGTCTGTTGAGGTAAGGTCACTGTTGTAGGACTCAGCCTTCAGTAATTCTCATTCACCAAAATATTGAAAACTACAGCATTGACAATTCCATCAACTGTTAAGTTTTTGTCAGATTGGTAACGTCGAACGGCGGTTTCTGTTTGCAAACCAAAGAGGCCATCTATTGTTACATCATAACCAAGACTTTTTAAAATTTTTTGTACACATTCAACGTCTTCACCTGTACTTGCAATAGACAGAAAAACGGTAGGCTTTGGCATAATTTTCTTCCTCGTATTATTTTACAGTGTTTATCCTGTAAATAGATACCAGTATTATCATCTTATGCAGTTCTAGCCATCTTAGGTACAGCATTTAACATAATTTCAACAGATTGAAGTTTGATTTCTCTATAGCATGACTGAGGGACGTTTCATTTCATGAGTTATTTGTAAAACTACAATATAAAAATAAAGAAAAGTGTTAAATCAAAATTTTTATGACTATGAAGTTTAGTAGTCAAGATCCGCTCAAATCCGTAAGCTGAAGGACGATCGCTTGTCTAAGAGTGACACATGACTAACTCAAATTGTGTCAGGGTTAATGCCCATCTCTCTTAACCGTTCTGACAGTCGAGTCACTTTTTGCCGTTCAGTCTCGGCTCTTTGTCGTTCTATCTTACTCGACTCTGCCCCACTGGGTTTTGCTTTGGTGAGTAGAATATCCCCACATTTGCTGCTATAAATGGCACTGGCAGCTCCCGCGAACTATATATTGGTTCTACTAGTAGCCTTTGTTGCTTGTCACTTTGGAAGTTATCCTCTATTTCTAATTCACTGATGTCGGGGATAGCAATTTCCGATGTCAACGGAGTACCTATATATTCTTAGAAAACGTAGTAATTATTGCATAACGAGTTACTGAGGCTAATGACACGCTTCCTTAAGAAACCCGTACTGTACAGGTACTTCTGTCAGTGTGTGGAGTTGTCACAATCCTAGACTTTCCAGTTAACACCGCGCATTTCAAATGCGCGGTGTTGGCTCAATCCTACAAAATTACACCTCTAACGAGCCGCCGCCGTTTCCATGGCCAAATCTTGGAACATGGGAGTGCTGAGGTAACGTTCGCCAAACGAAGGCTGAATGATCACGATTAAACGACCTGCATTTTCCGGACGTTTACCTACCTGTATAGCGGCATACAAAGCTGCTCCAGAAGAGATACCGGATAACAGCCCTTCTTCCCTTGCCAAACGCCGACCAAAGACCATCGATTGCTCATCGCTGACGGTAATCACTTCATCAATGAAATCCGTGCGGAGAATTTCTGGGACAAATCCGGCACCAATTCCTTGAATTCTGTGAGGCCCTGGTTGACCACCAGAAAGGATGGGACTATTACTGGGTTCAACTGCGATCGCCTGAAAACTTGGCTTGCGTTTTTTAATGACTTCAGCAATTCCAGTAATCGTTCCACCAGTACCCACACCTGCAATGAGGATATCAACTTCCCCATCTGTATCTGACCAAATTTCTTCAGCAGTGGTTTCTCGGTGAACTTTTGGATTTGCTGGGTTGCGGAATTGTTGCAACATATAGGCATTGTCCGTTTTGGCAACAATTTCTTCAGCTTTGCGAATGGCTCCCCGCATTCCTTCAACGCCTGGTGTCAATTCCAAAGAAGCACCGTAAGCCTTGAGCATAGCACGCCGTTCGGTACTCATAGTTTCGGGCATTGTCAAAATCAACCGATAGCCACGAGCTGCCGCTACCATTGCGAGTCCAATACCTGTATTACCAGAGGTCGGTTCGACTAAAATGCTTTTTCCTGGCGTAATCTTACCATCCGCCTCTGCCGCTTGCACCATACTAGCAGCAATACGGTCTTTCACCGAAGACGCTGGGTTCATGCCTTCGAGTTTCATTACAATCCTCGCAAGACATCCCTCAGCTTGGGGAATTTTGTTGAGTTGAACTAGAGGAGTCCGTCCAATCAGTTCTGTTACATCACGAGCAATTTTCATTAATCATCTCCAGTGAGGGTTACTTTTATTAT
>JAQYWN010000639.1 GCA_029379265.1 Rhizonema sp. NSF051 | reverse complement strand
AATCTCAATAAAGCAGCCCTCAATAACTCATGAAATCCTCTCTTTCCTTCCTTGGTGTTCTTGGCTTCCTGGCGGTTCATTCAAAAAAATTAATAATCACATATTATATCATGTCCGGTAAAAAAACCATAATACAAGAACCTCACCCCCAGCCCCTCCCCGCAAGCGGGGAGGGGAGACAAAGCACAGCTTTGGCGGGGTGGGGTTCTTCTACTATTTAAGGTTAATCTACCGGACATGTTATCAAATAGGACTTCTATATTTTTGTGCCAGATAGTCTTAATTGCCATTTTGACTGTTGCCTGCCATAGTACCAAAAATCCAAGCAATATTAGTCAATCGACTCCTAACACAGTTGCTCTATTTAACACCAAATCGAGCGCTGATTGCGTTCAAAATTATAATCCTCAAACTAACTATTTTTTTGACAAAGTTTCCATCAATCACGCTCAAGGCTTTGTAGTAGAGTATCATAATAATTACAAAGTTGTCACAGTAAAAAATCCTTGGCAAAATGCCAAAACAAAATTCCAATATATTTTAGTTCAATGTGGCACACCTGTACCAGAGAAATTTCAGAAAATGCAGGTGATTCAAGTACCTGTGAATAAAGTTGTCTCTCTTTCTACCACTCATTTACCCCATCTAGATAAATTAGGATTAGTAGATAAACTTGTTGCAGTCAGCAATACCAAGCAAGTAAATACCAGCAGTGTTGTTGAAAAAATCAAAGCTGGGAAAGTAGCAGAAGTAGGAAATGGTGCCAGTGTTAATGTCGAGCGAATATTAGAATTACAACCTGAATTGGTAACGACTTTCGGCACGGGAAATCCACAGACAGATAGTTATCCTAAACTATTAGAAGCTGGGTTAAAGGTAGCTATCAATGCTGAGTATATGGAAACTTCACCTCTAGGGCGAGCCGAGTGGCTAAAGTTTACAGCCTTATTTTTTAACCAAGAAGCAAAAGCTGAAAAAGTGTTTGGGGATATTGAAAAAAAATATCAAGCAGTAGCATCAAAAGCAAAGGCTGTCAAAAATCATCCTACTGTGTTCACAGGTTTTAACTTTAAAGGAACTTGGTATACGCCAACAGGTAACAGCTACGTTGCCAAATATCTAGCTGACGCGGGAGCAAAGTATCTCTGGGATAATTATAAATCATCTGGTAGTCTTCCTCTTTCCTTTGAAACAGTTTTTGAACACGCGGCAACGGCTGATTACTGGGTCAATGTTAGTCAGAATTGGCTTTCTTTACAGCAGCTAGTTACTGAAGATAACCGCTATGCTGATTTCAAAGCTGTGAAAAACCATCAAGTTTTTAATAATAATGCTCGGGTCAATAAAGCTGGAGGTAATGATTACTGGGAAGGTGGAATTAGCAATCCAGATTTAGTGTTATCTGATTTGATTAAAATTTTTCATCCAGAATTATTACCTGACCATAAGTTTGTCTATTACCGTCAGCTTAATTAAATTAACCGCTCCTGGCACAAAGGAAGCTGAGGTAGAGTAAAAAGAGAGAAAAATTGTATTTTTATGAGTAAAATAGCGGTGAAATTCAATAAATTTATCAGGGGTAATATACATACAATTATCAGCTTAAAACTACTGATTTTTTTAGCTTTGGTTTTAGGAGTCATTACCGCGTTTTTGCTTGATTTAGGTTTGGGTTCAGTCCAAATACCTCTTCAGGAAGTTATCACCATATTACTAGGTGGTGAACCTTCAAAGGCTAGCTGGACTAATATTATTCTAAAATTTCGCTTACCCAAAGCAATAAGTGCAACTTTAGCGGGAGCAGCTTTGGGGGTAAGTGGATTGCAAATGCAAACTCTATTTAGAAATCCTTTAGCCGGACCTTTTGTATTGGGTATTAGTTCTGGTGCTTCTTTGGGAGTGGCGCTAGTGGTGTTAACAGCAAATGTAACGGGTATGGGTGCGTTATTAACATTAGGGATCATTGGCGATTTCGGTTTAGTAGTAGCGGCAAGTGTGGGTGCTGCACTGGTGTTGGGGTTGGTGTTAGTAGTTTCAAGGCGTGTACAAGATACCATGACACTACTGATTTTAGGGTTGTTGTTTGGCTATGCAACGAGTGCTGTTGTAAGTATTTTGCTGAATTTTAGTGAAAGCCAACAAATCCAAACTTACTTGCAATGGACTTTTGGCAGTTTTGCTGGTGTCACTTGGCAACAAATGCTAGTTTTAGCGCCTGTGGTGGTGTTAGGGTTATTTGTGGCAGTGATGCTATCTAAACCTTTGAATGCACTACTTCTCGGTGAATCTTACGCTCGTAGTCTCGGTTTAGGTGTGCAACAAGCGAGATTTTGGCTGATCACCAGTGCTTCTATCTTAGCTGGTGCGATTACCGCTTTTTGTGGACCGATCGCTTTCTTAGGTGTTGCGGTTCCCCATCTTTGTCGCAGTCTGTTCAACACCTGCGATCACCGGGTGTTAGTCCCTGGTGTCATCTTCATGGGTGCAATTCTGGCTTTAATTTCAGATTTGCTGACGCAGCTTGCGGTTCGTCAGATGGTATTATCTTTAAATTCTGTGACTGCTTTGATCGGTACTCCTATTGTTACCTGGGTTATTTTACGTCGTAATTCTCGAACATCTTTTCCCAAATGAATGATGCAATCCTCAATACGAGTCACCTAACGATTGGTTACAAAACAACGCGGCGTACTACTCGCGTTGTTGCATCTAACATTTCCGTCTCTCTTACTGCTGGTGAACTCGTCTGCTTACTTGGTGCTAATGGTGCGGGGAAATCTACTCTGTTGCGAACCTTAGCTGGAATGCAACCCCCCATAAGTGGGAAAGTCCAACTTCAAGGAGACGATGTTTACTCCTTAGCACCCCAGGAATTAGCAAAGCGTCTGAGTTTGGTACTCACCGAAAAGGTTGATGTAGGAATGCTGTCAGCTTATGCTTTGGTGACAATGGGGCGCTATCCTTATACTGATTGGTGGGGAAAGTTGACGAACCATGATGAGACAATAGTCAATTGGGCAATTAAGGCTGTGGGATCTGTCGATTTAGCACTGCGCAATGTTGGCGAACTCAGTGATGGTGAGCGACAAAAAATCATGATTGCTCGTGCTTTGGCACAAGAACCTATTTTGATGCTATTGGATGAACCAACAGCTTTTTTAGATTTACCCCGGCGCGTGGAGATTATGCAACTTTTACGGCGCTTGGCAAGGGACACTAATCAGGCTGTTTTGCTTTCTACACACGATTTGGATTTAGCTTTGCGCCTTGCTGATAAAATTTGGCTTTTATCGGTTAACGGTTCAATACACATTGGCGCACCAGAAGACTTGGTGCTAAGTGGTGCATTTGCTGATACTTTTCGCAGTGAAGGCGTAGAGTTTGATGTGTTGTCTGGGGAATTTCGTCTCAATACACCCCACAAAGGAGAAATTAATTTGGTGGGTGAGGGGATCGAAGCAGTGTGGACAACTCGCGCCTTAGAGCGCGTGGGATTCCAAGTTTTGCAGAATCACAACTCCACACATATCTCGGTAGAAGTGATATCTGAACCTGCTGGAGGAGTTTTTTGGCAAACGACAAATAACTTGGCTGTGCATACTCATCATTCATTATATGGACTGATTAAATTTTTGGATTTTTGCTCGAAGACAGTCCATAGTGACTAATATGAGTACATTTGGCGGCTTACCTACTCGCATTCTCTACGTATTTGTTGGACTGTCACCGTTTCTTTTGTTGGTCACTGGTATTGATATGTATTGGCATCGCAAAAGACATAAGACTAATTTACCCACAAAAACATTTGCTCAAAAGTAGAAACGCTCCCATTTTATCTGTAAAAAATTTTGCATAGTCAAGCACGATGCTACAAGTATCGTCTGATCTCCGTCATATTATATCCGTTTAATTACTTATTAAAAAAAAGTCCGATCTGGATTGCTCCTTAAAGTATGAGAGCGCTGAAGCGCAACTACGAACCTATAAGTTTTCAATCGGACATGATCTGATTAAGAATTACGAATTATTTGTTCATGTCCCGCTAAAGTCACGCAGCATTTTCCTGAGTTCCATGCCGTGTAATTCTTCTTGAGAAATCATAGTGCGAGCAAATTCTTCTAGGTAGACACTGGCGTTAGTTACAGTATCTAGCAAGCTTTTATACAAATTCAAAGCTGTTTTCTCATGGATCAGACTTTCTCGTAAGATATCCTGGACTGAGTGCGGAAAGGTTTCCTCTATTGGGGCAATGCGAAGGGTGGGATGCCCCTCTAATCCTGTCAGAATTTCTCCCGCTTGTAGAGCATGAGTGAGGGATTCAGTCGCTTGTGTCTTAAAAAAACTCACTATCGGAATCCGGTTGGGTCCATTTACCATTAAAGAATAGTGGGTGTAGCGAACTACTCCTGCTAATTCAAATTCCATGATTGAGTTCAATAAGTCGATAGTTGCTTCCAAATTCAGTTCTCTCATGAGTTATTGTCGCTAGTGATTAAAATGCGATCGCAATTAGCCGTGCCAGTCAGCCTGTAGATACTTTTTGCAAATTTTTCCTTTCTTCTTGAGTCAGCAACTGCTCAATATCCGCTCTTCGTCTGTAGTACCAGATCAAACAGCATGACGCTAAGAACATCCGTTGCCGACGACTAAGCTTGAATTCTTCTTATTGAGATTAATCTTTAACAAGGTCACTTTAAGAATAAAGCAATTCGGGTACTTTTGTAGCTGATTTTCATAAAGATTTGTCAAGAAACTTGAATAACGGGTTCTTTTGACGTAGGCAGAGATTAGAAAAGTTGAGTTCAGGAAGAAGAGAGAGGTAGCAATTGTTAGAATTTATTCTTAACTGAAGTGAAACTTCTCTTGAAAATAAGAAAAGGTGATAAGTAAGCTAGAAGCGCGATAGAAGCTTACCAAATCACCTGTCAGAGGAACTTTTAAATATATTCTTATTTAAGTACCTATGCAAAATTAATTAC
>JAQYWN010000638.1 GCA_029379265.1 Rhizonema sp. NSF051 | reverse complement strand
ATAAAGCTTTATAAACCCACTTTTCCATATATCAGAAATTATGACAAATATAAAAATAATTGTCAATTTTTTTTAATGTTCGTAGTTGCGCTTCAGCGCTAGAGCGCAACTACGAACTATCTAGCAATTCTTTTATGCTGACTTACTTATTTTTTACCTTGAAGCACTTCTTTAGCCTGTTCAATGATATTTGGCTGAGGATGCTTGCTTTGTTCAACCTTTTCTTCGTATTCGTAAGCCTTCTCCATACTTTGAGGGCTGTCACCTTCTCTTATTGCTTGTTCATAAGCATCCACTCGATCTTGTTCTGTCAGCCCAGCCGCTTCATTCATGTCAAAAGCACGGTCAAGTTTTTCACCAGGTGTCAGTTGGTTAGCGGCTCCTGACACAGCATAGCTGGGCTGTTGAGCTAAACATAAACTCATTAGGCCGATGAAAAGCATCAAACCTAAAACAAAAATGGTTTGGGAAAATGCTTGTTTTACATTTGATAAAATGAGTCGCATGGAAATACCCTCTTTACTTCGTTTGATCAGCTTTTGCCAGATGTAAAAAAAACTGACTCAACACAAACACGCACATAAATGCTATCTGCGTGTTTGAGTACAATGCTGCCTTATGCCAGAGTATACAGAAATTTGACGACTACAACCAATTGTGATTAATCTTCATACCTCGGCTTTGGATTGCCTGTTCAAATAAGTCTGTCGGCAGTGCTTGTTCAACAGTCCAAACTCCAGGTTTCTTAAATTTGCCTTCTAGTAATAATTGGGCAATGCTACCAGTGCCACAGCCAGAAGCCACCGCCGTATTCTCATGTACTAAAGTGGAACAATAAACGGCTTGTTGACCGTCTTTTTGCCCGGAAATTTCTGAGCGAACTGCTACTCCTATACCACTGAAGCGATTGGTGACATCGGTCATAAAATGACTGACATGAGCCAAAAATTCAATAGCACTTCGCTGCTGCATCAACCACTTAGGAAAAACGTGAGCAGCTATCCAAGTTAAGTGGTTGTAAAAATCGGGAACCGAACCAAACTTGGTAATTACGGTTTTAAGTTCTGGAAAAGCCTCAGGCAGTGTGAAGGTTTCTGGCATATCAAACCAGTAAACTCCAGTTTGTCCGAAGGGTTGGGGAAATTCAAGAGTCTCGCGTTGGCTGTAGGGCAACACAACCTGCCAATTACCATCTATCCAAGCTTCAAAAGGATATTGCAATCCCAAAAAGGTTGTCCGCATGACAGTGACACCAGCACCACCAGATCCAGAAACCAAATAACTTAAATGAACTTTTTCTGGGACATCAAATTGCTCAACGCCCTGACGTACCATGCTGTTAGAGATGCCAGGAAAGATACCAGTGTTAACAATGGCTGTGACACCCGCAGCAGCAGCATCATCATGATAAATGAGGGCCTTACTGGTAAAAGAACGGTGATCGCTAACATCTAAATAATTGACACCTTCTTCAATGCACGTTTTGAGAACATTGGCGTCTCGGTAATGAAACGGCCCAGCACAGTGAATGACTAAGTTGGCTTCGGCGATCGCCTCGCGGAGTTTGTCAACGTTTCCTAAGTCCAACACTAGAAACGAAAATCGCGACTCGGCTGTTCCTCTGTCTGGGGTGCGCCCAGTAATGGTTATTTGCGCCTGTGTATGGGTGACAAGATCCTGGGCAACGCTACTGCCGATCCGCCCCCGACCTCCAAGAATCAAAACCCTTTCTGTCATTACTCTATACATTGGCAACAGCATCTTTATTACATCAATTTTTAGTCTTCTTTGACATCGGCAATGAGTATGACGTTTTGAAGAGTTATCACTCCTTGCCCGTTGTTCGTATTGGAAGATTGTAAAATTACCAATGACAAAGAAGTAATATGAACGAATCTTTAGCTTCTTTCAATGTCTGCACTAACGCTTGCTGAGAGTATAAAAATACCTCGCACAGTTACGTCCTGATAATCTAAAAATTGAACCACTTAGATACATCGGTTCTTTGCTTAAGCTTCTCGTGGATTCATTAACAAGTAATATTACTTAGATTTTGACAACAACTGCGGTCGAAAACATAATTTTTGTGGAAGCAATTGCGATTGTTAATCATACTATCCCCAAGCAAAGCGCTTGACGGCAAACCACTCATCCAGTTAAACTGATCAAGACCAATCGGTCTGAAACACTCTCAATGTCTAAAGGCGAAGAAACAAGAGAAAAAATTCTCCTTTCTGCAGCAGAACTGTTTAATCAACAGGGATATGCTGGTTCGTCTATCTCAGACATCATGCGTGTGACGGGATTGCAGAAAGGAGGTATTTACAATCATTTCAAAAGTAAAGATGAGTTAGCACTACAAGCTTTCGACTTTGCGATCGCTCAAATCAGCCGATACCATCGAGCCGCGTTACGAAGCAAACATCATGCAGTTGAGCGTTTGCAGGCGATCATTAATGTATTTCGCATTTATATAGATCATCCAGATACTCTCCTAATCAAAGGAGGATGTCCACTGCTAAATACTGCTGTTGAGAGTGATGATACTCATCCGGCTTTAAGGAAACGCGCTCAACAAGCAATGGATTCTTGGCAGGACATGATTTGTCGAGTGATAACCAAAGGAATAGAAAAAAGAGAAATTTGTCCAACTGTAGATGCTTTGGAAGTGGCAACCATCATTATTTCCTCACTTGAGGGAGCAGTGATGATGAGCAAACTTTATGGAGACTCGACTCATCTGAAAAGAGTGATCAACCATTTGAATAATCATCTAGAAAGCGAATTGCGGATGTTGTGATCGTAGTAAGCACTTTAGTGCTTGAAATTGAGCGCTAAATCGCTGACAACAAACTCCCTTAAAACTAATCAGATAAACCATTAGTAAAGCAAATAAACTTCCTACAACTTCGTTTCCATAAAAAAAGACCGATTGGTCTTAAAAGACTTAATATGTTTAAGTAAAACGATGAGCAATTTTCACGGTCAAGTAGCATTAGTAACAGGAGCATCGCGAGGCGTAGGTGCAAGCGTGGCGCAGATGTTGGCTCTTGGTGGGGCTAACGTAGTCATCAACTTCAAAAGTAAGAATTCACGCGCTCTTGAAGTCGCCAACGCCATACGTGCTAACGGTTGCCACGCCCTACTTGCTCAAGCTGATCTCACAAATGATCACGAAATGAGAGAGATGATCAAGCTTGTAAAAGAGCAGTTTTCTCGCTTGGATCTCCTGATTCTCAATGCCAGTGGTGGAATGGAAAAGGATAAAGCTGCTGACTATGCTACGCAACTCAACCACACTGCCCAAGTACGTGCTGTCGAACTTGCCTTGCCCCTAATGCCAGTCGGTGGACGGATCGTTTTTGTCACCAGTCACCTAGCTCACTTCTACGGTGACAAGCCAGTTTATCCAGTCTACGAACCTGTGGCACAAAGTAAAAAAGCTGGCGAAGAAGCTCTGAGATCTCGTATACCCCAACTGACAACGAACGGCATTAAACTGGTGGTGGTTAGCGGTGACATGATTGAAGGTACCATCACTCCTAAGCTGATGGAGCGCCATAATCCCGGTATGATAGAGTCTCGCCGTGAACATGCAGGTTTTCTCCCCACCGTCGAAGACTTCGCCCGTGCGATCATCAATGCTTCTGCCGACAGTCAACTAGAGAGTGGGGCAACCATTTTTGTTGGAAGCACACATTGGGATTAAGCACACTAATTTTTTCTCTATTAACAGACCGAATGGTCTTAAATTTGAAATTGTCAGGAGCAATCATGCAATCCTTAACCTATGTAGAGACGCTTCAATCATGTCGTCTTTACACTACCCAAAAATTCAGTCCTAACGGCTGTACGTTGTACGTTAGCTCCTGATTGAAGGGGTACGGCGATCGCCCTTATTCGGGAACCAAGCTTCATGAGTGTTTTGTAAACCGATTTAATGCCATCCTACTAAGTAACATGAATCACTTTTCTCCTGCCCAAGAACAAGAATTTCGCTTGATTACTATTCCTATCAGTCATTTTTGCGAAAAGGCACGATGGGCATTGACAAAACTGCAAGTTCCTTATGTGGAAGAGCCGCACATGCCACCATTTCATTCATTGGCAACAGGTCGTGTCGGCGGAAAAACAACTCCAGTTCTTGTGACTAAAAAAGAGATCTTTACTGACTCAACTGAGATTTTGAAATACCTGGATGAAATTGCTCCAGCCAACGCCAAGCTATACCCTACTGATCCTGAATTGCGCCGACAAGTAGAAGAATTGGAAAATTTATTTGACGAGCAGCTTGGACCTGCTATACGTCTTTGGGGTTACTTCTGCGTCATGAACGATAAAAAGTTGATGCGAAGAAATTGGTGTCACAATGCGCCCTTTGTAGAACAGGCATTATTTCCAATTGTTTTCCCATTTATGCGGAAACTTGTAGTTCAAAAATTAAACATCAACCCGGAGTCTGTAGCACAAGCTCACGAACAAATTAAAAGCATTTTTGAGAAAGTCAGCGAATTGCTAGCTGATGGACGCAACTACTTAGTTGGAGATAAATTTTCTGCTGCTGACTTGACTTTTGCGGCACTCGCGGCTGGGGCTGTATCACCTCCAGAACACCCAATGAAGAAGCCTGTGGAGACATTGCCAACCAAATTGGTATCGGAAATTAAGCAATTTCAAGCAACTCCAGCTGGTGCTTATGTGCTGCGCCTGTATCGCGAGCTACGGAAGGAGAATTATTAAGCATATTTACACAAATTCTCCCAAATATGGCAATTAGCTATCAGCGCATACGAGGAGTATTTGATTGAAGGAGCGACTGCAAGAACTTCAGGAAACTTTTTACACAGAAATTCCCATTACCTAACGCTAACGCTGCGAAGATCGGATTCGCAGTCCCCTAGGTCGGGCTAACCCTCCTGCAAGGCCATCCGTGAGAGGTTAAAGCAATTGCACTTTTGTCAAGAGGGTGCAGGAAAAGGG
>JAQYWN010000637.1 GCA_029379265.1 Rhizonema sp. NSF051 | reverse complement strand
AAAGGTAAAGTCTTGGCTGTTTAATGGTCTGTTTATTTCCGCCAAGCTGTACTAGTACGTCACCGCGTAAATAGGGGCAACTATTTAAAATATCGAAAAAGCAGTGCATAAGTTAAATTCACTGACACCTATTTAAGAATGAAGCTTAGAGGTCTCATTTCATAAGCGCTTTAAAACCCTAGTCAGTTGAGGTAATTTATGTAGAGAGGCACTATGTATATATTCCATACAATCACAATTTGGTCAATGCGTAAGTTCTATTAAACAGCTTTTTCAAGGTGGTAAAATTCGGAACGAAGATTGGTCATTTCAACATTTAAAAAGCCCAAAATCTGAGCGGAGAATTCAAGATGATAGCACTGAAACAACCATCTTCATCGATCACCTTGACAGCGCTGGTTCAACTAAGTTAATTTATGAAGTGGGTAATTTTTAGAGCTTTCTAAATCCACAAATTGCTTGCTGTACGTATTTTTTAAGCATTTTCCAGAAAGTGAACTTTTACTAAGCAATATATTGGAGTAAATATTCTGATTTCACTTATTCCAATAGATAACACAGAAGCGGAAATTAGGCTTTTAACAAAGATATAGCTTAACCTATCATTCTCAATTTTCATTGGTGAGGTAATTTCATGAAACTATCTAAACGTGTAGTCCTGAGTCTACTGACAATATTAATGAGCATTGGTATCTTCGCTGTCTCAGTAGATCAAGCTCGTGCAGACAGTCGCTTTAGTACTTCTTGCCAGCTTGATAAGTTCTTGAACGGTAATGAAAATCAAACAGATGCAAGATTAGGGCTAAGTTGCCAAAATCTTGATAGGCAATTTATGAATTTGGGAAATTATATTGCAAATAATGATGGTACATTAGCATGGCAACGTAATGGAAATTTTCAAGAAACTTGTGACCATAGCTTTATTGAACAAAATCACATACTAAAAAGCGCTTGTAAAAAAATAGACGGTTCTAGAATTGATTCGCAGTTAGATTTAAACGAAAATTTTCTGGTTGAGGATCATGGATACGTAGTATATACAGGACCATCTGACTTGAATGGGTCTACCAAGAGGATTGTTGTTCTCAATCAACCATCATCGCGCTGTATCCCACCAGACCCATGTGTTGTTAACCGCCAACCATGGCATCCCGAACCACCAGGGCGCAGCCTTCTCCCTCCTACCTGATAGAAGCGGTATTACCTGCGCTAGTGCAACAAGGCAAAAGTAAAAAGTCAAAAGGCAAAAGAAAGAAATCCTTATATATCAAGCTTTTGGCTTGAAACTCACTGGTTAGTTATTTCCGGCAGCAGGCACTAGACATCTCCGAAAATTAGTATGAAGCTCTCGTTCTACTTAGGCTAAAGTTTAATTTTTGGAGATTTATAATCAAAATCCTCTAGCTCCAAACTCAAGACTGCAACTGTAACAGTATCTTATACATCAACCTACAATTGAAAATCAGTTGCAGGTTGATGTAGACATCGTGCCATCTACTTCTTGTTGATCCTCATTTCTCTGGTGGCTGTACTTCACAGAGGCTACTGATTTTTAACTATAGGAAAATGCTCATATGTCTCAAAGCTGGAAAGGTTGTTCTTGGCAACTGAGGCTAGTAAGTTCTTTAGCAATTGGTGGGGCGATCGCCTCTTCTACTGTAAATTGTGTCTTTGCCCAAAGCGTTATCATTCCAGATCACACACTAGGAAAAGAAAGTTCTCAAGTTCTACAAAACCAACTTGGTGGTTTGTTTGAAGTGCTGACGGGTGGTGCAATTCGGGGTAATAATCTATTTCACAGTTTTCTGGAACTTAACGTTAAGGAAGGACGTTCAGCCTACTTTTTAAGTCCCAATAGCAATATTCAGAATATTGTGGTCAGGGTAACGGGTAGTAACCTCTCTAAGATTGAGGGCACCCTTGGAATTTTCCAGATGGGTATCAATGGTAATCCTGCTGTTTCTAATGCCAATTTATTTTTGATTAATCCCAATGGCATCATTTTTGGACCAAACGGCGCAGTCAGTTTAGATGGTGGTTCGTTTGTGGCTAGTACAGCAAGTAGCATCAAGTTTACCGATGGCACTCTATTCAGTGCATCTGCTCCCCAAACAACACCACTGCTGACGGTAAGTGTACCCCTTGGTCTGCAATTTGGTCGGACTCCAGGAGATATTATCGTGCAGGGGCGATTAGCGGTACAGCCAGGTAAAACCTTAGCATTGGTGGGCGGCAATGTAACCTTGAATGGCGGAATACTAAGAGCAGGTCCAGATCTTCAAGATAATCAAATTGGTGTGGGTGGTCAAATTGGTTTGGGAGGAATACTTGGAGCAGGAACGATAGGATTGAATCTAGATAACAACAGCTTGCCCTTAAGTTTTCCTAATGGAGTGCAACTAGCAGATGTATCATTTAGTAATGGATCTCAAGTCTTTGTCTATGGCGAGGGCAGTGGTAGTATTCAGGTGCAGGGTAGGCGTGTTACACTCACCGATGGATCACCACTTGTTGCACAAACCTTAGGAAATCTAAACGGTAGAGGAATTTCTATCCAGGCAGAGCAACTAATCATTAAAGATGGCTCACAAGTCACATCGTCTACTTACGGTGCTGGGTTCGGCGGAAACTTAACAGTGACTGCCTCTGACTCTGTGGAAGTGAGTGGCACTGATGCAGCTGGTAATCCCAGCGCTTTGTTTGCTCGTACTTATGGTAAGGGTATGGCAGGCAATTTGACGATTAACACGGGGAAGTTAATTGTCCAGGATGGGGCAAACATATCAACTAACGCTCAAATGGGTAGCCAGGGTCAGGGGGGAACGTTAAACGTGACCGCCTCAGATTTTGTAAAAGTGAGCGGAAATTCAGTTAGTGGGAATCCAAGTATCTTGTCTACTCAGACTCGCGGTAGTGGAGATGCGGGTTCCTTGGCGATTAACACAGGGCAGTTGACTGTTCGAGATGGGGCGCAAGTCAGTGTGGAGAGCTTAGGAACAGGGACTGCCGGTAACCTTGCGGTGAATGCTCGCTCTATCCGTTTAGACAACGACGCCAAACTTAGCGCTAATACACAAAGTGCTAAAGTTCTCCCCAATCGGGAACAGGCGACAATTAACATTAACTCACGAGATTTGATCATTCGCCGTGGCAGCAGTATTATAACTAACGCAACAGGAGAAAATGTTGTCGGCGGTAACATCAATATTGATACTGATGTTCTAGCTGCTGTAGAAAAGAGCACTATCAGTGCCAACTCTACTGATGCCAGAGGAGGTCGTGTCATTATTAATACTCAAGGACTGTTTATCTCCCCCGATAGCACCATAACAGCTACAGGTGCAAATCCTCAGTTAAATGGTATTGTGCAAATCAACAGGCTTGATACCGACCCCAGTCGAGGATTAGTCGCCCTGCCAGTAGAAGTAATTGATGCCACTCGCTTAATTGACCAAAACTTCTGTGCTGTTAACGCAGGCACTGGTAGTAGCTTCACCATCACTGGTCGTGGCGGTTTGCCTCCTTCTCCCGATTCCCCACTTAGCAGTGATATTGTGTGGGAAGATTGGGAACTTACTACTGTGCCACAGAACCATCGCCCAACTACTGCTAGGAAGTTTAAACCAATCATCTCAAAACGTGCTACACCAGAACCTATAGTCGAAGCTACAGGTTGGGTGATGAATGAGAAAGGGGAGATAGAACTTATAGCTAATCCACCGACTGTCACGCCTCTAGGTTCAACGTTGAACCCACCATCTTGCCATAGTTAGATGTTAGCGTCTATCTCCTCATCACACATTAGCTCTTCAATCACAGCTAATCCATTTGCAACCTCAATCAAGAATAATACACCCTCACTTACAACCCCACCATAAAATATTGCTTTTTGAATTTTTGTGCGATGTGATGTTAACTATTCAAAGGTTTAACCGATACCTGTTTAAGCAAAACGGACATTAGCTAATTGATATTTTTAAGTCATGAGTTAACAAATCCACGCTTAACAATATGCATTAAAACGCTGGTCTGTATTCTACCTGTGAGTCATAGCTGGCTGATAATTAAAGATGAGTAAGTTAATTGTTATCAACTTAGAAAAAGGTAACTTAAACGATGGCTTTTCCCCGGTGACTGCACAATTGTGGGATAATAACTCTCGTCCGGTAAAATTTGCAGGTAGTTTACCTCCAGCACCAGAAATTGCTGAACTATATAAACGCTTTCAATTAATATATCAAGCGATCCAACAACGTTTACTACGTTGCGAACTTGAAATAGAATCGACAGGTTTAACTAACGTTAGTGAAGTAGATTTTAGCGAAGTTCGAGAACAGTTATACCTCACAATCAATTCCTGGCTCTCCTCTGATTCATTTCGCCCAATCGACCAAAAGTTACGCGAGAAATTGGCTTTAGATGAAGAATTTCAGGTAATTATTGAAGCCAGCGATCCTCTTCTGCATCGGCTACCTTGGCATTTGTGGAATTTTGTTGAGCATTACCAGTTATGCGAAATAGCTGTAAGTACCCCAAAATATGAGCGAGTCACATCATTACCCAAACAGAAAACCAATAAAGTTAGAATATTGGCAATATTGGGTAATAGTGAAGGAATTGATATTCAGCAAGATAGAAGTATTCTAGACCAATTACCTCACGCATCAATAGTCTTTTTAGTAGAGCCTACGCGTCAGGAGTTAGATGAGTGCCTTTGGTCCGAACAAGGCTGGGATATTCTATTTTTTGCCGGACACAGTCACAGCCATGACGAGCAGGGTCATATCCAGATAAATAAAACTAGTAGCTTAACAATAACCGAGTTAAAAAATGCGCTAAATTATGCAATTTCACGCGGGTTAAAAATAGCAATTTTCAATTCGTGTGATGGGTTAGGATTAGCAAGACAGTTAACAGATTTGCAAATCAACCAAGTTATTGTCATGCGGGAAAGAATCCCGGATTTTGTAGCACAAGAGTTTG
>JAQYWN010000636.1 GCA_029379265.1 Rhizonema sp. NSF051 | reverse complement strand
CAATTAAATAATTTTTGATTAGTGGCGATAACCCTGAATCATAAAGACTGAGTTGGAGCCTGAGCTTGATGCTCGTTTTGAGCGGTTACTACCGTTAATGTACAATACAGTAACCACTTTGATACATTCTTCTACGAGTGACCGATTCCCTTTTTCCCGAACTGACCAGCTATGACGCTTTACTGAGCATCCTTAAACAGCGCATTCGCACTGCGCAGGTGCGGGCGGCACTTGCCGTGAACCAGGAACTGGTGCTGCTTTATTGGCAAATTGGCAGGGAGATTTTACAACGCCAGCAGGAGGAAGGGTGGGGAACCAAGGTCATTGAGCGTCTGAGCAAGGATTTAAAACGGGAGTTCCCCGATATAAAGGGATTCTCCGCCCGTAACCTTAAATATATGCGGGCTTTTGCGGAAGCTTACCCTGACGAGCAAATTGTGCAGCAGCCTGCTGCACAAATTCCCTGGTTCCATAACTGCGTTTTGCTGGATCGCGTAAAAGTCCCTGAGCAGCGGGTTTGGTACATCCAGCAAACCATCCAGAACGGCTGGAGCCGCGCCATCCTGGAGATGCAGATTGAAAGCCGTCTGTATGAACGCCAGGGGGGTGCAGTCACCAAGTTTAGCCAGACCTTGCCTAAACCTCAATCGGATCTGGCGCAGCAGCTTATCAAAGACCCATATCATTTTGACTTCCTGACGTTGGGCAAAGAAGCGCAGGAAAGAGATTTGGAGCGGGCGCTCGTGGATCGCATTCGTGATTTTCTCCTGGAACTGGGAGCAGGGTTCTCGTTTGTGGGAAGCCAGTATCCACTTGAAGTCAGCGGACAGGAATATCGGCTTGACCTCTTGTTTTATCACCTGCTGCGCTGCTTTGTTATTATTGACCTGAAAATGGTGGAATTTCAGCCAGAATTTTCAGGAAAAATGAACTTTTATGTGTCCGCAGTGAACGCTATTCTGCGGCATCCTGAGGATCAGCCCACGATTGGCATTATTCTTTGCAAGTCTAAAAATAAGACGGTTGCTGAACTCGCGTTGCAAGGAATGACGCAGCCTATCGGCGTTTCTACCCATAAGATAGGAAAAGACGTTCCCGAACAGCTTAAAACTATCATGCCTACAGTGGAACAACTGGAGATGGAATTAGACACGGCTGCTGCTGAACTGGAAACGCAGAAGCAGGGGAGACTGGATACTTAATGTTTTTATGATGCAGTAATGTGCATTTTAACGACAGAGAAAGAAAACTTTCTTACATTTCAAAATATCAGAAATATCTACACCATAATTTGAATGTCGTCAGTCACTCGAAACCGTTTCTGCGTCTGTCACAGGATTTAGGTCAGCAAACATGGAACAACTTTCTCTGCCTTTAACTCTACCTGGGGCCTATCCCGAAAAGGTTTCTTGGTTCCAAAACATATTGGAATCGCTTGGTATCAACCGGAGTTTGGCTTGGCCAGATCTATTTGGCGTATCTCTTCGCCACTGGCTTAATCAGCAGGGTTATACTCCGATTAAAACGCTCTCGTTGTTTTCTGGCGGTGGTGGACTGGATATTGCATTTCATGACGCTGGCTTTGATATTGTTCAGATGGTTGAACTTGAGGCGCAGTATGTCCAGACGCTCAAAAAAAACTCGATGCCAGGAAAATGGCTGGAAAACTCTCAACCGATCTGCATTGATATTAGAGAATTTTTTCCCACTACCAATTTAAAGATAGATTTTATTATTGGCGGACCACCTTGCCAGAGTTTCTCGGCTGCCGGTCGCAGAGCATCTGGGGTTGCGGGAACTAGCGATTCTCGTGGTACTTTGTTTCAGGAGTACGTCCGCTTGCTGAAAACGCTACAGCCAAAAGGTTTTCTTTTCGAGAACGTTTATGGAATTACTGGAACGCAAAAAGGTAAAGATTGGCAGGAAATCCAAGATGCTTTTCAGCAAGTGGGCTACACAATTCATTTTCGTATTCTCGATGCAGCTGATTATGGAGTACCACAGCATAGAGAACGTTTATTTATTGTTGGACTGAAAGAAGGTAGTTATCTATTTCCATTGCCGACTCATGGTCCTGACTCTCCTGGTTTTGAACCTTTCTACTCAGCCAAAGAAGCAGTGAAGAGCGTTGATATATCAGATGCCGAAGAAGGAATTAGTGGTCGGTACGGTCATCTTCTGACAAATATACCACCAGGACTAAATTACAGCTTTTACACACTAGAAATGGGACATCCTAACCCAGTTTTTAGCTGGAGATCCAAGTTTTCTGACTTTCTGTATAAAGCCGATCCCCACATGCCAGTGCGAACTATTAAAGCACAAGGAGGGCAATATACAGGCCCTTTTAGTTGGGAAAACCGCAAATTTACAATTGCTGAGTTGAAGCGACTGCAAACAATTCCTGATGCTTATGAAATTGTGGGGAATCGCCAAGTTTGTATTCAACAGATTGGAAATTCAGTACCACCTCAGGTGGGTAGAATTTTAGCTTTGAGTATTTTGGATCAAGTTATAGGAGTTGCGCTCCCATTTCCTATGCACTACATGAACGCGGATAAGCAGCTAGGATTTAGACAGCGCAAACGACAAATGACAGAGAAATATGCTCAAAAGGCTAAAGCTGCAATCACTCTTTTAAGCAGCACTAAACAATGTACATCAATATCATCAGCCAGTCATGAAAATAATGGGAAAGCAGTGCGATTTTTGTCTTCTGATTTCGCCTGGACATCACAGAAAGTGTCTGATGGCGTCAAAATCAATCTAAGATATGAACTGAACAGTCATTGCTGGACAATTACAGCAGACAGCAGTGAGATATTGACCAAAGAAGAAAATAAATTTTTTATTGATGTATTACCCTCATGGAATAACGAAGATTGGGTATTAGCCACTAGCGAAGTGAAGTTATGTGCTAAAAATTTAGATATACAGTTATTTACAGGACTTTGGAAAGCTTTTGAGGAAAAGCTAATCGAAATCACTGGTATGGCTGACTTAGTTCAGCTATCTGGCTATTACCAGTACACTCCTCGGATTAGTGGAATAATGACTTTTACTCCCGAATTAAAAGTTAATCTTTTTTGGCGTGTTGTTCAATACGTAGTGAAAGGTATAGGTGTTGCAACTCAACTGTCAACTCAAAATTTGGCAGCACTGTGGGGCGTTAAAGCTGAAAATGTGTTTTCTTACCTCCAATCATTACGTATCATGGGTTACGAAGTCAGAAACCAAAAGACTAACCCTCAAATTCCTAAAGGAGAGTATTTAATTCCCTATGCGTTTCCGACTCTAACACCAAGAAGCGTACAATTGCGAAAAAATTTAGGCAGTGGCAATGAGTGAGATCCTATTAATAAACCTACTCCCATCGGAGAGATCACCCTGCACTTCTTCTCTCTTCCTACTAGTCTGTCAAGGCAACTTTACAGGGTTAATAGCAGCAAGAAAAATTTCTTTCTCCCCCTGCTTCCTCTGGTCGCCCCTGCCTAAGAGCTGCTTGCCTTAACCTAGCACCTTTACGTTAAAACTACTATAAAGAATAAACTACTTGCCAATCCCCAAATAAACCAATGCCCGAACAAAAGCCCGTCAGTCCTTGGAAATACAAACCCTGGTGGTGTCAACCCTGGTCTATACTGCTCACAGGTGTCACCCTCATAAGCGGTAGCTGGGTCATATTTAAGACTATCTGGTTAACAATTCTCGTCTCTGTACCTGTATTAACATGGATGGGCTTCTTTTTGTTAGTCTGGCCCCCACTAATTATTCGTAGTGCTGTTTTGGATTCTTACAAAGATTCAGTATAATCGAGTATAGAGACGTTACATGTAACGTCTCTATACTCAATGCACAAATTTTGGTAAGATCCACTGTTGTAAAGTCGTAATTACGAATTCCCATGAGCGCGAGGATCGTCTTCATTGCCTTCGGGTGCAACAGGTGCTGAGAATTTAGAAGCGGCTCCGGTTGCTTGGGTGTAAGGCAAAGGCGAACCAACAGCCAAGGCTTCTAAGTTGCCTGCCATAATCGTACGGGGCAGATCGCCGATCGCCTGCACTAAGATGTCCCCTTTCTTACCCAAAAATATAAAATGGGGAATGCCATCAACTCGATACTTCAGCATCTCTGGCAGCCACTTGGTATTATCTACATTCAGCATGACAAAATTGATGCGATCGCCATACTGTTTTTCTAACTCAGCCATATCTGGTGCCATTTTCTGGCAGACAGTACACCAATTTGCATAAAATTCCATCAGCGATGGCTTGTCGTTAGTTAAAGCTACGTCTAATGGTGTAGACTGCTTATCTAACTGGGCGAGGGAAGTAGAAGATGTCTCTGTTCGGAGTCCCAAGACTAAGGCAACGCTAAGGGCGATCGCGACAATGACAACTAAGAGATTTCTAACCCGCTTTCCAACGGTGACTTCAGATTTTTCTGGAGAATTAACAGGTGAATCCGTACTCATAACAAAATTATTAAAACTTATTAAGTGATAATATCCATAGTTTAACTGACTAGTACTGCGAGCGCGGAATTAAAAATTAAACAAGCCAGAGATGCTCCCGCTTAATTCTGAATGGCAGCTTTATTTCCGCGCCTCTTGTACTAGTAGATTGTCAAGCTTAAATTGAGGGATTAATTTAGTTGGTACGTAGTTGCGCTTCAGCGCGCTCATCGGAACTACTACGTACCCATCAAATTAATCTGGACTTGACCGAAGAGGCAGGGGAGCCCTTAGCAGTCTTGCTGGGGGAAAAGATTCTGGAATTCCCCTGGCTATTGGGTTTCAAGCCCCTCCATTTATGGATGGAGAACAACAAAAATGTCTGCGCGCTCCACGCAGTGCGCGAAGTCTTCCGGACAGAAGCTTCTGGCAGGATCGCTTCGCGCGAAGCTCTGCGGAGAGAGTACTCTCTGTGCAAGACTTCGCGCTTCGGTCTGCCGGGGGTTGCTGACCTTGGGCTGTAGCTTCGCGCGAAGCTCGTCGGACGGAATCTTCCGCCCGACAGACTTCGCAAGAA
>JAQYWN010000635.1 GCA_029379265.1 Rhizonema sp. NSF051 | reverse complement strand
CCGATATAGTATGATCAATAAAATATCCAACAATTAAGTTATGAGTTATTCAAAACATCGTCATTCATAATAGAATTACCTCTACTGGTTAATCAATTACAGAGGAAATAAGCTCTTTCATATAAAAGTTGCATATTGTTGAGATGAGACTGTTGAGTCTCAACAGCTATAGCAGTCTTATTTAAAAGCGTGAAATAAGGGCGAACGGTGGAGAATGCATAACTTATTTGCTCTAAACCTGCTACTGTTAAGCATTATCTACCTTACAAGATGTAAGATTGTCCCTTGCTCTCTTCCATAGATTGCTAGATAACAAGTCCGAAGTGCAATAAATATGTGTTGTGTGCTTATTTTATTCTGCTATCTGGAAGTAGCTCGCTATAAAATAGCAAATCTGCCTATATAATTTTCAGCCCTAATATGGTTCAGTACACTCTTGCTCAAAGCCCAGAAATTATCCTCACCGTTCCTGGCAATAAAGACTCAGCCAAAAACCGTGAGAAGGCAATGGATCAGTTAATTAAGCTGATGGATGAAGGTAAACTCCCCACAGAACTAGAAGAGGGATTTGGATCTGAACAACTCATTGAAGTAAAAGAAACACCAATTGATAATACAGGCGGTGAAGACGCCATTACTCAAGCAGTTCAAGTTCTCAGCAACCTTGCTACACTCAAGCTGAAAGTTCAGGAGTCCCGCACCGAAGCCTTTGAAGTTCGTAAGGCTGTTGACATTCTTTTTTCGGAAAATTCTGTGACGGAGGAGGAAATTACTCGGATTAAGGAAGGTTTTAAAGTTCTCAAAAATTTTGCTCAAGCTAATCTGCGCTATCAGGAAGCTCGATCAAAAGCAGAAGATGCAAGGCAAGTATTAGATCAAGCTTTGAAATCTCCTGAAAAATAGATGATGCGATCGCCTAAACGAAGTCAGTTCTACAGAATGTGAAAACAAATCGTACACGAAGAACTCAGAATGTTTAACATCATTAAATCCTGAGTTCTGCGTTTTTTCTCATTAAATTACTAATAATACGGGAAGCATAGCCACATGGGAATCTCACTCGTAATTATTACGAATTTTATTCACCTATGTGTTCTGCGTTCTCTTGCTTGTGGATACTCATGGTTTAGGGCGAATTGCGATCGCAATTCGCCCTTTTGTCGTTGAATCAGTTTAGCGTCTATTAATTCTGGTAGAAGAAGTTGACACGGAATTCCTTTGTTCATCCTCACCAACCGAGTCGCTACTGACGCTTTGTTTGTAATACTTCTGATAGTGGCTGTAAGCAGCAGGTGTGGCTTCTTTAGACTTATTAGCTACCACCCCTAAGATAGGAGTACCAGATACCTGGATTTCCTCTAATGCCTGCTGGAACACGGTACGTTTGAGTTTACCCAATCCAGCAACCAGTATAGCTCCATTAGTATTAGCAGCTAGCAAGTTTGCATCAGCAAAACCGACCATAGGTGGCGTATCATAAATTACTAAGTCGAACGAGGCTTGTAGCTCGTTCATCAAATCCTGCATTTTCTGAGACGCAAGCAACCTCACAGAATCAGGTGGTATTGGCCCTGCAGCTAAAACAAACAGGTTGTCTTCTAAGGGCGATCGCTCGATCACATTGCTCCAGTCTAAATCTTGTGAAATGACATCAGTCAACCCTTGAATGTTCATTAGTCCGACACGTTTGTGTAGTGTGGGATAACGTAGATTTGCATCTACTAGCAATACTCGTTGTCCCATCGCTGCAGCGGCAAGCGCTAAGTGTATTGCCACAGTGGACTTACCGTCTTCTTGCCCTGGTGAACTAATGACAAGCGATCGAATTGGTGCATCCGAACCCAGAAGCAGAATATTGGTGTAAAGAGAGCGAAAGACTTCAAAAAAGGAGACACGAGCTGCTTGTTGAAGCGCACCATCCAGTTCTTGCAAACCTGACGCGCCCAGTTCTTTTTTGAAGGGCACAACTCCTAGTAGTGGCAGTAAAGAAGCTTCTTTGATTTCTTTGGAAGAGTAGAAGACATTGCTGAGCTTATCCACAACTAAAGCTGCTCCTACACCCAACAGCAAGCCTAACGCTCCTCCCAGTGCTAAGTTTTTCTTCGCACCGCTGGAAATAGCCTGAGGTTCAGTCACTTTACTGAGTTTAGGATCTAGTAATTTCCAAGGTTGCTGCTTTTGCGCTTGCTCGATTCGCAATGATTGTTCCTTGGTTAAAAATTGATTCAGACCATCAGTGGCAATTTTTAATTCTCGCTGAATGTTATCGTATTCACGGCTAACAGTTGCCAAACCTCTCAAGTATCCATTAAGACTATTTATTTTTTCTCCTAAGTATTTATCACGTGCTTGCAGATCGTGTATGCGGCTTTGAAAATCTCTATTAACCCGTGTTCTTTCTTGCTCAAGCATCGAGAGCATGAATGCTTTTTGCTCGTTAAGACGCTTCATGCCTTCTTCTTCATCAGTAAATACAGATGAGCGTTTGCCAATTTGAGCATTTACATCCAGAATCTGATCCAATAGCTTTTGGTAGCGAGGATTGTCACTCAACACTGAGTTACTAGCTGATGCACTTGGTTGTTTTACAAACTCACTTTGCAAGCCCTGATACTTGACTGTCATCTGTTCTAACTGCACCTTATTCTCTAATCGCTCTTGGGTCAAAGTAGCAATATGAGTAGAGACTTCTTGCGCCTTTAGTATTGGCTCAACCAAATTGTTGACTTGTCTGAGTGTTCGCAGCCGATCTTGCCAAAGTTGAACTCGTTGCTCTAGTGGCTTTTTCTGTACTTCAACAAAGTCAATTGCCTGCTTAACATCGCTTTGACGTTCTGCCAAACTATACTCTAGATATGAGTCAGCAAGTAACTTGAGGAAATCGCGAGCCACATCTTCTTTCGGACTTACAAATTCCACCTGTAAGATATTTTGCTGTTTAGATGCAATTGTTAAGCCTGCAACAATTGAGTCATACCTAAAATCTAACTTTGGATATTTTGTATGATATTTATCCTGTAGCTTTTTGAGAACGGGATCTAATACAACAGGACTTTGTAAAACTTTTATCGTCGTTTCAACTGGTTGTAATCTCTCAGGAGTTGCTATTCCTCCTTGGGAGCCTAAAGTTTGAGGGACATTGGATATTGCCTGACTCTCACCAGTGACAGGATTCGTTAAAATCTCGAATTCGCCTTGATACACAGGAGGATCTGATTCTGCCTTCAACACTGCTGCCGTTGCCATGACACCTGTGACACCAGCAATCAACAGTGCTCTACGGCGAAGAGATGCTCCAACTTGACCCAGGTTTAATCCTCCTTCTTCCTCTGGATTCTTTAACTGGGCAACGTTAACTTGTGACAATGGGCGAGGATATTTCTCGGTTTTCAGCATAGTAATAGTATATTTTCTTACTTGGATTCCTTACGCAATTGCACGCTTCAGTTGCAACTCGGCACATATTTTTGTATCTGACTGCCAAGCTTTCCCAAGCACCCAGGTCAATTACTGAATTCACTGACTACTCAAGCAGTCCGAACAATTTCAAGGTTTCCTTGAGTGTTGTTAAAAACTTATTGGATAGATCCCTCACCCTGTCTCAAGTATTCGATAAAACGGTGAATTTGGAGCGATGCACTATATATACAGTAGCATTACGCAGGCAAAATTGGTTAGTTCATTTAGCACCTAGTCAAGCAAAATGTATAAAGATTTTCATCTATCTTAAAGATTCTGTAAGCCTAACTTGTAACATAGGGATCTGGGAGCAGGAAGCAGAGAGAACACTTAATATCCGCGCAAAAGACTTCCTTCAAACTTCAATTGAGCAACTCAAAAGGCTTGCCCTTTGGACCTTTACTTGTGAAGCTTATTTATTAAAAATTTATAAGTTAAGCGTGATATCTTAACCTAATAGACTGGGGCGCTAGGATTCGAACCTAGGGATGGCGGGACCAAAACCCGCTGCCTTACCACTTGGCTACGCCCCAACAATCGCAACGCTTATAAATATAGCAGCAATGACTGGGGTCTTGTCAAGTGCTTTTAAAGCCTATTTAGGGTAAATATCAGAGATTTAACCTCAAATATCGTGAACAGCAAGCTAATTTTGCTGTCAATCTGTTTTTTAACAGTTGTTCCTGTCAGATCTAAACCAGAGCGCGATCGCCGACTCCTCGATCTGCCTCGAAAACATTGGGGAGCCAGTGCGGTCGTGTTTGTTGCCCCCACGACTGGTGAAAGAGTTTCTCGGCAGACGAGAGCAAGTGGCCTGGGACTAAGTTGATTGCTATACAGAAGCGCTGCTTTGTTGCGTCTGAACTCCTCGTGACGACGCTCTTCCTATCTTCTTGATAAAGTCGCTCGTGTCAACTGCCTGCAGCCGCTTATAATTGGTCCGAGCGTATGCTCTATCCGACTAGATAGATTGAACACGCCCGAAGTGCGATTGTAAACATTCTCTTTATCCCACTCTTTTATGTTTTCTACCAGATCAGGCATCAACCTCAGTGTTATTGTTTCATCGCTGATTAATTTGATATTAACCAAACCAAAACAGCATAAAAACAAAACATACGACTATACCCAATTGGTTTGTGGACGTGACTACGTATTTGAACCTATAGATAACCAGACAGAAGGTTATATGACAGGACAGGGTAGAGGTATCAAAAGTGGGGATTACATTATTTTTCAAAATGGATCTAGTGCTTGTAAATACCAAGTGGAGGAAATTGACTATTATTCCGATCCGCCAGACATGTGGATGGCTTTACTTAAGAAGGATGAAGTGTGAAGCTCTGATCGTCAAAGGTGTGCCTGCAGTGCGATCTCGTTCCCTGTAAACAGTTTCTTTGTCTAAGAGCATCTGAATTTTAATTCCCGTTAAAAAATCTACTTTTTTTTAATCTCTACCCAAAGAAAGATGTCCATGATGTATATAATTACTTATTTTTTGATGTCTCCATAGTCTTATAGTAAAAAAAAAGACATTTTGATATCTTTATACTTAATCAAAATCCCCTAATGAAGCTTTCATGACA
>JAQYWN010000634.1 GCA_029379265.1 Rhizonema sp. NSF051 | reverse complement strand
CATCTAGATAAGTAAATAAAGTGAGCAGAATAATCTACCCACTTTTACAAAAAATACCTAACTAAGCTGGAGCAAAACTATCATTGCATTTCTATGTTTGTTTGAAGTGGGGTAAGTGAGTTGTTGCTCGCAGGCTAACTCACTACTTTACTTAGCTGCAGAAACGTAGGTAGCTGTGGGGCAGGTAGGAGCGGTTCCAAAGGCTGCAGATGCTGAACCAGCATCTCCACCATTAACTCCAGCACTTGCAGCTTCACATAATACAGCTAAAGTCGTTGCTTCACTTGTAGCAGTAGTTCCTACCATCACACCACCGATATAGGCTTTGAGGGGACCTTTAGGTAGTACTAGTTGCGCTTGGTTGGTGGCGGCGGTAGTATTAGCACCACCACCGTTAATAGCGTACACGTAATTTGTAGTTTGTGTTGCAATACCAAGACCTAACTTACTAAAGTCAGCTTGAGCTGCAAACGTATTATTTTCAAGGTAGAAAGCTTGCTGAGCGCGGTTCATAGAACCAATATAAGTTTTGGCCTCAGACTGCTTAGCTTTGTTTGCTTGGTTGAGGAAAGAAGGCAGCGCGATCGCAGACAAAATCCCGATGATAATAATTACTACCAATAGTTCAATCAGTGTGAAACCTTGATCTTCTTTCTTTTTGCTGAGAATATGCTGAAGAAACTTGGCTTTTAGTTCGGTTTTCATATCTGTTTTCCTTGAGTGAGTATTAACTGCTGAGTTCTAGATATAACTTACCCTCCTCGGATAAATTTCATATCACCTGAGAGAAAAAACTTTTCTTTCTAAAGAAGATTGCTTATAGCAATTTCAAAATGTTTGAAACACATAAACCCATCGTTAGGGCGAACAGCCCTGACGCTCGTTCCGACGCTCCTTCGTCGCTAACGCTAACGCTGCGCTAACGGATTCGCAGTCCCCTACGGAGGGTTTCCCTCCTGCTTTCTCTGTCTCACCGTTCGCCCCTACAGCCTATTCTTTTTTTTAAACTGGTATGACTCACGGCTATTTTCCAGCGCGTAGAAAGGCTGGGTCTAGGGAGAGGTGCAGTCCATGTTTTCTTACGGACGCTCTAGCATAATGTAGCCGAGACTTTCTAGCCTCATTAGTAGCTGCTGCACTATATAGAAGGCTTGCTCTTCATCGGTGGGCGTTAAGGTAATGGGATCTATCGGTCTAACTTGCTGCCAGCACTTTACCAGAGAAGTTATCGACTGCGGCTGTTCTAACAGAGGTATCAAGCAAAGCGCCATAGCACTATCTATACTGACAAATTCCTCCATTAGCGATAAATGCTGACTAAGGGGAAATGTTCTCATTTCTGTAACACAGGCTACAAGGTCTTCTCGGAATTTAGGAGTTTTTAACTGAGGATGCAAATGAACCCATGCTTCTTTCCAGTCAGAGTCAGTCCATTCTGCTACTGGCACAAACGACTCTACTTGGTTGGGATGAGCGCACCAAAAATCAAGCAAACGATGAACAGGATGTATAAGTTCAAATAGCTGCAACTGCTCTTCTATAGAAGTTTCTGGTAAACTCATTGCAACAAAAGTCGGCAAATCATCTGGATCTCTAAACAAATCCATCAAGTCCCATGCCTGCCAGTTCACCATGCTGACGAATTCTAAGTTAGCCGCTCTCAAAGCAGTGAACATATCCGTGATTGTGTAACCTTTATCCCCTTGAAACAAATAATTCATTAAAATTTTCTCTTTTCCCTCCTCTCCTTCATACCCGAAATTCCAAGTTGTAGCTTTGAGATTGACTTTCTCCTTCAAAGCGTTCATTAAATCTTGAACAATTTCTATTTCTAACTCTCCTGGATTTGAATCCATTAATCCCATCATTTTAAAAGCTTGTTGAGCGCAGAAGTACCGATAACGTTGTATAGAGCTATGCAAATTACTCCGAATAATTCCATCTGGTTTCAAAACCATGCTCATTGCTTTTAAAGCTAGAGTTATATCAGAAAAAAGATAAAGCAGTTCATCACAATTAATATAATCAAACTGCCAATTCGTTTTCGGTAGCTCATCAATGGATAACACAAAAAACTCAGTATTATCATATCCATGATGTTTCAGTCTTTGTCGTGCTAATTTCACCGATTCTTCTGAAATATCAATGCCGATTATCTTTGCGCCTGGATTAGCTTCTGCCAGTATTAACGATTTGTAACCACTCCCACAGCCAGCATCTAAAATAACTTTTCCTTTAGTTTCTAAAAATTTTTGTTTTCTTAAATAGTAAGGAGTTACCAAGTTATGAATGTAGAGGGAATTATAATCATTTTTTGGAGAGTGTTCTAAGGGAGTTCTTGGATAGGGACAACTATCAAATTGCTGACGAATTTTTTCTAATAACTCAGATGCTTGACTTTTCATGGAAATGACTCCTGATATTATTGGTGTGCTTCTAATGGCTAGAGCAATACTCAACGGAGGAAGTGAGAGTTGAGTTGTGTGGGCAATCCCTAAAAGAAAAGATGCTGACTATTTAAGTAAGTTGGTGCTGCTAATAATGATGACTGGTTTGTAGTGGCACTGTGTTGGCGCTGAAGCGCAACTACAAACCGAATTTGGATGTTTTACATTTCGTTATATAGTTATGCTTTTTCATGCCAACTTACTTCTGCTTTTCGAGCTTGAAGCACACTTAATATTTACTATTCCCAAATTCTTTAAACTTCTATCGCACTTTGCCCGTAAATTTTCGGACAGACAAGTCGTAGTTGTTATGAGTTGATATAACTTGTGATCATCTTCCCTCTTGTTGTCATGTCACACTTTATTTGCTTATTCGTGATTTCCTCTGTTAAGTGCAATATCTGAGTCAACCTCCGCTACGCCCTCATTCGCGCTATGAGAAAAGCTTGCAATACAAGGTTTTTGACTGTTCAGGATGGGATCTTTAATTTCCGCCGCTATGTACTAGAAATAACCAGACAGTTTCAAACAGCGATTTAAAACGAGTAGGGGCGAATGGCCCTTCGCCCCTACCAAGGGTTTTAATAAACGCATAATTAATTTTCACTCCATGTCTAATGCCATCATCGATCTTAGCACCGCTCCTCTCTCCCAAACTTGGGAGAGGGGCACCTGGAGAGGGCGCGAGTGTAGGAGATAGAATTGAGAACCGCTATAGTAATAAGTCTACAGATCATCACAACTGTCACAGTAGCAAGGACGATGTTTGTCAGAGCGATCACAAACATTTCTATATTTTCTTAGTTGCATCACATACTTTTTGCCATCATAATAATCTCTATTAGCACGGTATAAAAGAAATTTCGTATGTGACTAAAACGAGAAACGCTATTTTTCTCACACTGAGATGAGGGGTATAGTCAGAATAGGTGAAAACTGGTACATTATTGATACTTTGCACCAACATCCACTCTCATCTCTTTCCACTCTTCTTGTATCAAAGTAACAGATGACCAGGTTTCCCCACGACCAGTTTGCCAAGGATTATCTCAAAGAATTATTAACCCCATTAGGCACAGTAGAAACCAGTCCTAAAGTCGCAGGAGAGATCCGAGAAATTGATGTTTACTTTAACCCATTACCTCAAACTCAAACCGCGCCACAAGCGTTAGGACTATTGGGAAGATTTGCACAGACACCAGCACTGTTTGAACCGTTTCGCAATCCAGTAAAAATCTCAGAAGTTCGTAGCTGTATGAGCAAACTACTTGATGTTTGTGCCAAAAAGGAACGGGAAGCGAAGAGTGATGGTATACGCCTAGAAGAAGATTCCTTACCAAGTCTTTGGATTCTCTCTCCAACTGTCTCAGATCCTTTTTTAGAAGGATTTAAGGCTACATTAGATGAAGAACGCTGGTTACCAGGGATTCATTTTTTTGGGAAATACTGGCGAGGTGCGATCGTCGAAATCCATGCATTACCAGTGACTGAAGAAACTTTATGGCTGAGATTACTAGGTAAAGGAGGGATTCAGCGGCGAGCTATTATTGAATTAGAAGCACTTTCAACCAGCAATCCTTTACGTGCTAAAGCAATGGATTTGTTGCTGAGTTTAAAGACAACATTAGAGTACAATTCCACCACTTTAGATCCAGACGACAGGAGTTTAGTTATGCAGTTATCACCCCTGTACGAACAACGCTTGGCAGAGGCATTTCAGGAGGGATTTCAGGAGGGATTTCAGGAGGGATTTCAGGAGGCACTTCAGCAGGGTGTTCAAGCTGAACGTCGCAAGATAATTGAAAACTTGCTTCGAGTAAGGTTTGGCACTCTCGACGAGCCACTAGCCGCAATTGTCACAGCAATGTTAGGATTACCACCTGAAGAATATACGCCTTTATTATTACAATTATCCCGCTCTGAGTTATTGAGAAAATTTAGTCAGAATAATTGAGCCTGACTTCAAATGGCTAAGTACCGCTTTGTGGAATTAAAAATTATCTGATTACAACTGAGTGAAGTACATCTGTAGAGGCGTTTACCTTTAGGCGTTCTGTGTAGGGTACGGCTGTTCATCCTGAAAATGTGGTGTATCATCACAGGGCGAAATCCGCTATAAATTTATAATTGAATTCAATTTTAGATCTAATACTTAACCGTCTACTATCAAAACGCGATCGCTTTACAAATTCTCGATGGATTGCCACATGTGTTTATCTGCTAGCTCTTTATGAATCCGCTTCGACACTAAAAGACACATCCTCATAGAGTGCGGCGATGGAACAACGAAAATCAATGCTTGCCAAATGTACTTCTTCGTCTTTCTCATAAGGATATAGTACCCAACGGCCTTCATCATTGCGACGAAAGCACTCCACACTCATTGTGTCTTGCGCAATCAGCACATATTCTCTCAATGACTCTAAATGTCGGTAGTCAGCAAACTTCTTACCTCGATCTATCGCTTCTGTGGAGTCAGATAAGACTTCTACAATTAAACAAGGATGGCACTTATAATATTCAAACTCTCTATCCCGCGTATCACATGTTATCATTATATAGCAATCCTAAATCATTTGTAAAAAATCACAGTTGTTGATACTCTTAATAAA
>JAQYWN010000633.1 GCA_029379265.1 Rhizonema sp. NSF051 | reverse complement strand
GTCCCACTCCTGACGAAGAGTGTCCAAATGAGTAAGAATTGCTTCTTTCTTATCCTTTAAAATTCCTTTAGCTTTAATAATTTTTTCATAGTCCTTTCTCCAATGTAACAGCATTGAATCTGGTACATCTATCGTAATTGAATCTTCATCCTGAGATACAAGATAATGTCTTGGTATTTTGATTAGTGGCATAGTTTTTTCTCCTAAATTATATGGGGATACTATACAATTCCTGTCTACAAACTATACAAAATAAAAGGGGGGATTGCTTTTCAGCGCCCTTGTAAATCTGATACATAGCTTAAGATGTACGGACTAGTGAAGTCTGAAACACCCCCCTCATTAATACTGTCTACTCAACTCTCCGAAAAGATTACTGAGTCTAGTTTACACGATAATAGACAAGTCTAGTTGGTATTAGATACTAAATTCACTGAAACTTTTACTGTAAAAGCGCTCCAGGAGATATTAGACCCCCTAGCTTTCTGATGGAGGGGTTAAAGAAAAATGTGTCTACAATCAAGAGAATCAATCTCAGGATACTGTTTACTATGTTAATTAATATACAAATAATTTTCCCAGATTTGCCATAGGCGTAAGCGTAACCCATGCTGATAAATTCCAATACATAGGCTTCCATGCAATCACTTTCTCATCAAAACCCAATGACTGAAACAGCCTGCTTCCGTCGCGTAGCATCGCGTGGTGTAGTAATATCCATCAATAAATATTAACCGCAGAAGAACTGCGGTTAATATCGTGCCTTGCCTGTTCCCTTGTACCTTCATATTATGGTGTTACCGTTCCTTTCCAGGTGGTTAAGAGGTAGCATTCTAGCAGGGAATAAAGAGCAAGAAACAGGGAGTAGGGTTATACTTTGGCTTTTAATACCTTCTGTATACCACGTAACATTTTGTGTATTTCGCCTGTTTGAAATAGTAGGGGTTGAAGTTGGGTTTCGCTTAAGTATCCTAGCTTACCTGCTAGCATTACTTGAGTTTCAAGTTCTGCTAGTGAACCCAAAGCTATGGAGACAAAACGCAAATACTCTTGCTTTGGGTCCTACGGAGCTTTCCTACCAAGGATTTCAACAGAAGCATAATGAATTGTGGGAGATGTTTATTTATAGAGATATAAAAACTTTCACTTCCTTTCCACATGGCTCTGTGATTAAATGCGTCTTGATTACAAGCCTGGGATTTTGTTTTAGCGGTGCTTAATTTGTAATTTTTCATTTATAATTTGGAATTCATCCAAAGCAGGCTGAACCTCATTTAAAATCTATACATGAACTGCCTAGACCAAAATCTGAAATCGCTATGCTAACTGGTAAAACCTTGCAAGGTGGAAAATATACTATAGACCAGGAAATCGGGCGGGGTGGCTTTGGCATTACATTCAGAGCGACTCATCGTTATTTAAATCATGTGGTAGTCTTTAAAACTCTTAATGAGAAGCTGCGACAACATCCTGATTTTGCTAAGTTTGAACGCCAATTTCAGGATGAAGCACGACGCTTGGCGACTTGTCTGCATCCCAATATTGTCCGAGTCAGCGACTTTTTCATTGAAGATGGACTGCCTTACATGGTGATGGAGTATATTCCTGGTGAAACTTTGGGAGAAGCATTCGTTTTGCCTGGGATTCCAATGCCGGAAACAACAGCAATTCATTACATCCGTCAAATTGGGGCAGCATTACAGGTGGTACACAACAATGGTTTGCTGCACCGAGATGTGAAACCGGATAATATTGTCCTCCGCCAAGGAACTCAAGAAGTTGTACTCATTGATTTCGGCATTGCAAGGGAATTTAACAGTGGAGTCAGGCAGACTCATACAGGTATGGTTTCTGAAGGTTTCTCTCCCATTGAACAGTACCTGTCACAAGCACCCCGCACACCCGCAACGGATGTTTATGGTTTGGCAGCAACGTTGTATGCTTTGTTAACTGCACAAGTTCCCATACCATCACTGCTACGCGATCGCGAGCAAATGTCTTCCCCCCGAGAATTGCAACCCCATCTCAGTGCTGCTGTCAATCAGGCTGTGATGCGGGGAATGTCAGTAGAAGCACGTTTTCGTCCGGAGACTGTTGCCTCGTTCTTGAAATTACTTCCAGGAGATGGGGTGATTGCGCCACATCCACCAGTCGTAACTCATACAGTAGCAACTGTAAATTTATCTGCCAAGCAGTATGAAGAAAAATTGCCGCCTGTGGCGATCGCAAGTCAGATCACTCCACCAATACCAGCAGTGATTACTCCAATGCTTAATAAGTTCAGATCGCCTAAAGTATTAATTGGCTCTGGTGTAGCCCTTTTTGCTGCCATAGCTGGTTTTGGCATCGCTAGTACTTTTAACAAAAGTCACCAGCGTCCAGAGCCACAGCTGTTTGAGCCAAAACCTAATAGTGTAGCTCCTTCACCTTCACCTAACGTTAATATTACACCCACACCATCGCCTTCAGTACCAGAGACTAACACCACAAAATCGACGAATACCTCGCCGTCAGATGAAGCACCCACTACATACAAACGGCGCAAGCGTCGTCGTGTTTACACTGAAGAATCACCCAGTCGCGATACTCAAGAAGAATCGTCTCCCCGTTCTTCTGGAGAATCCAGACGCCGCAGAAGTAATGTTGAACCGGAGGCGTCTCCTTCACCTACGACTTCTTCAAGCTCATCGCTTGTAGACAAGTTACGGGCAGTACGCGAGTCTCGCAAAGCTTCAGATTCACCATCTTCAACAAATAACTCCTCTTCGACTAAGGAAAACTCAACATCACAACCAGCCAAGCCATCGGATTCTTCCGTTGTTGTCCCAACACAGTCAAATCCTCCTGTCGTAGTCCCAACGCAGCAAGACAAGCAAAATTCAAATTTTGTTCCAGAGGATAGGAATTAGGAGGTGTGTAATATTAATTACTAATTCGTAATTCGTAATTGAGAAGAATTATGAATTACGAATGACTCAGATCCAATTGGAGCGAAACCAATGTGGTGTGGGAGTGTCGTTATCTGTGGAGGCAAGTAGTTCTTGAGCTAGGGAAATTTCTGATTCTGAGTTTCGCATTCAGGTTTAAATTGTTTTATTTTTTACTTTTTATTTGCTGACTCATTCTTAAAACAGTATTACGTAATTCCATCTGCTGGATCGCCGCTCGCCAGACATCATAACCTTGTTCGCTGAGATGCAATCCGTCTGTCGTCAAGTCTTCCCGCAAATTGCCTTGAACATCTGCAAACCAATTATGAATATCTAAATAATAAGCTCCTTCTTGTTTGGCAATGAAAGCTAATTGATTGTTGATTCGACGAATGCGGCTATTAGGAATGCTTGTCAGGCGAGTCGGCAGAATTGATTGCACAATAATCTGAGCATGTGGATGAGCATGCCGTAAGTTGTGGATAATCTGGCGGTGATTGTGTAAAACGATTGTATCTCCCACGCCTTTTCGCAAATCGTTCACTCCAGCCATAAGGTAAATGACATCAGGTTTGGTTTGAGCAAAAGCAGATAATCTTTTTAAAATTCCGGTAGAAGTGTCTCCTGATATTCCCTGATTCAACCACAACTCACCTGTAGGTAGTTTTTCTCGAGGAAACCACATACTTAAAGAATCGCCAACTAAGATGCTAAGGTGATTTCTGCCTTGATCTACAGCCATTGCTTTGGCTTCCATCACCAGTAAATTTTTCCAGTCTTCGTAAGTGAGTTGCGGCTTCCTCGTTGACTTCCACAATGATTGCAAGTTATTAGCTGAGCGTGTATAAGTTTGCTCGGCTTTTAAAGTTGTCAATCTTTGATAGTAAAGTTGACTTCCAGACACTAGTTGGTGATTATCGATTTGGACGTCTGGATTGACAGATGAGGATGGTGAGGCTTGCGACACCTGTTTATGCAATTCGGGCGAGACTTGAACATCTGGGACTATTTTCTCGCTGACTGTAGACAATGAACTCTGTTCTGAAGTTTCTGATTGGATAATTGACAGTTGCGGTAGAGCCGATACTGGTATTGCCAATCCTGTTAACAAGCTGGCTGCCAACAGATACAAATACCTCATCCGTTTTGTTTCTCCTCTACTCGCTACTTTTTCTAAAAACTGCATTAACTGATGGTGTTCAGGAAAATTTACTTAAGTTTTTACACTGATAAACAGTGTAAAGCTTGCTGACAGGGTGACGTTTACAATCTCTTTAAATTTTTTTCATCTGTTGCTAGAATACGGGAGCGGCGATCGCTCATGAAGTCTACTTGCCTTGAGTAGATAGAAGAAAGCTAACTGCTTGTAACAATTGGTAACATAATCCTCATCTTTCCTTTGGTTCTAGTACAGTACAGCTTTTAATTACCACTTTTTGTATGGGAGAAATTTGCCGGACATAATAATTTTGACGCGATCGCCCTTAGGGTCTTCTTCTTTTTCAATGTCTAAAGTAAAATCTATAGCACTCATAATGCCATCGCCAAACTTTTCGTGAATCACGGCTTTCATTGGCATTCCGTACACTTGCATAATTTCATAGAATCTATAAATTAAGGGATCGTTGGGAACAATTGATCCCAATCCTTTGACTGGATATTCTGTAAGCTCTTGAATATAAATTGGTTCCATTCCTAATGCGTCAATCAGTAACTTTGCCTCCTCGAAGCTAGTACTAGCTTGACGGTAAAAAACTGTAGCCAGCCAGACTTCATCACGTCCCACAATCTTTTCTAAATCAGCAAAAGTCAACCCTTTCTCTTTTTTGGCTGCTAAAAGCTTTTGAGTAATTTCGGGGATAGACACTGGGAAGTTCCTGTGGTAAACAATTATATCCTTTTATATAGCAGCTTTTTTACCTAAAATGCTATAGGAGCGTACATGCTTTTTACAAAAAGCACAAAAATTTTTAGCTATTAGAACTTATGCACAACTCACAAATAAATCCTTATGTCTTCTCTGCTACACGGTTCCAAGGTTTAAATAATGGGATGCTTTGGGAAGCACCACTATCTGCTGACTGGAGTTTAGACTAAAAGTCAGCGAACGCTACCATAACAGTTCAAATGTACTA
>JAQYWN010000064.1 GCA_029379265.1 Rhizonema sp. NSF051 | reverse complement strand
TTATTTCTCCTTTGTAATTTTTATGAAGTGATTATGTAGTGCGATTGCCAAATAAAATAGTTCCCAACCGAATCATTGTTGCACCAGCTTGCACCGCTAGTTGATAGTCTCCTGACATTCCCATCGAAAGATGTCGAATTTGAAGATGAGACCAATTTTTCTCTTGGATCTCCTTTGTCAGATCACGGGTATGATGAAACACATCCAAAATTTCTGAATCGTTTAGTCCTAAAGGTGGAATTGTCATCAAACCCTGAATTTGTAAATTTTTACATTCATCAAGTGCTGGTAAGTCAGCGAATAGTTCTGGTACACTCCAACCCGATTTACTGGGATCGGCGAGAATCTTCACTTGTAAGCAAACTAAAGGACTAACTCCAAGCTCTAATGCTAATTGGTTCAAGCGCTGTGCCAGTTTCAAATTATCTACTGAGTGAATCCACTGGAATTGTTCAATCGCTTTTTTAGCTTTGTTGGTTTGTAAATGTCCAATAAAGTGCCACCGTAGATCCGATAAATCTTGCAACTCGGCTTGTTTAGTGGCGGCTTCTTGAATACGACTCTCCCCAAAATCTCGAATCCCTGCAGCATAAGCACAGCGCATTGCATCTGTTGATACTTGCTTTGTGACAGCAATTAGCCGCACTGAATCTGGCAGGGCGGAACGAAGGGTGGCAATCCGAACACTAATCGAACTAGTCATTGGAATGTGCGTTGGAAAATACTCTGAACCTGATCGTACTCCTGAGATTGTCCACTGCGCCGCAGGCTACGTAAGCGATTTTCTAGCATCATTCTTGCCTCAGTACGTCCTATAGACTGAAATTTAAGACCTTTAACGTCAGTAGCCACTAAAAAAAATAAGCGCTGAGCATAAAGAGTTGTGAACAACTCTTGGTGATCATCTACCATACAGATTCTATAGAGCAAACCCCAAGTAGGATGATTTAAGTATGTTTCCGAGTTTTCTGGGTTCATTGAATACTAAGGTATGACTATAATCTGTCTTTTTGCAGATGAATACAAATATTCTGATGATGATAGCTGCATTTCGTCAAAATATTTGCCCAAAATGCCAAAAAATTCATCATTGAGGTGAGCAAGGGGAGTAGCTAGGAATTTAGCCAAAAATAAGAGCGTTAAATTCCCCATTTTTGATGAGAATTTAAGCGATCGCAAACGGGGGAAATAGAATATTGGACTTGAAAAGGTGATTGGTAGTACAAACGTTCACCTTAACACTCCTTCCTTTTGACTCATAACCTCTTACTCCTCATTCCCTCCTCTGTTCCTATTCTCAAGGTGATTCTGACGTTCTGCATTCTGCTCAATGAGAACCATTGTCAGTGCCTTGAATTGTGCTTGTGCTTTGTGCAGAGATTCATCCCATTCTCTCTCAATATTACTGTCTGCGACAATCCCAGCTCCAACTTGCCTCCAAATAATTTTGGCGTTGCTGATTAAGGGGATGAATTTTGCCTCACGCATTCGGCGTACTCCGTTGGAGAAGCCCAGGCTAGCCGCGCTCACAGAGGAGAGCAGAAACGAAAAGTTATAGTTAACTCCGGTTGATTACGCTTTTTGGTTACACAATAGGAAACTACTACTTTTAATTGGGTACAACCCGCTCTGCTTCAAGCTGTCTGGTCATTCTCTAAAGTTTTAAAATAGATTTAGGTGATAAAAGCAACGCTATAATTACATGAAAATACAGTCATCCGTGCTAGTCCATTTGGGTTTTGGCAAGTATGTACGCTCTGACCAAGTGAAAGCAATTATACCTATTGAAGAAGACCGAGGACCAGGGCGGCGTACTTTTGTTCAGTTGGTAGAACAATCCGATCCGATTATTGCGTCTCGGGCTGAAGATACTATTGTACGGGACTTAGTGCAGGAACCGCGTGAAGTGACTCAAGCCCGCCAGCAGCAAGAAATTCTCCAAGATTTGTTAGTAGACCTAACTAACGTCAATTCGACTGTGCGGCGTATCAGTCGTGATGAAGGTGGTTTAGATCTGGATTTGTTAGAACGGCGTATTCGGCAAGTCTTGGAGAATGAGGCAAAATAATGTTAAAGCAAAGCCCCAGGCAAAAGGAGTGAGGCTTTTAATATGCTGCTGGTGTGAGGCAAGGTCAAGAGTTTTGGTAAGATATCCTTGATTATGCGCCTACGGTTGGCATTAAGTGCGTAAAATAGCTGTTAGTGACGCACTTAATGCCAAAAATCCTATGTGCCCAACTGCCAACCTTGTTATTTATTTGACATTTTGATGATATGGAAGATAATTACCCTGCATACAAAATGTCGGAAGAAGAACGTTTTCAATCTGACTGTTATGCCTACTTGGAACAGCCTGAAAATGCTACCCGTTATACACTACCAGTTCATTTTCTAGAGGATTCTTTTAAAGAAAAGTCATTCTCTTTGTTGGATCTGGGCTGTGGGAATGGGGCTTTGCTCAAGTATCTGCCTTCTCAATGCGACTACGTTGGGGTCGATCACAGTGAATATGCCATTAAATACTGTTTAAACCTATACCCCAGCAGAACCTTTGTGTGCGAAGATTTATGGGTATTTCTGCGGAAACTTGCTACAGAAAATAAAAAGTTTGATGCAGTAGTACTATGCGGGATGATATATCATACCGTTGATAAGGAAAGCCAACAACACAAGGATGAGCAGGAAATTATTCAATTTTGTCTAGATAAAATAATCAACGACAAAGGATATCTGGTCATAATTGTCGGACTTAATTATGGCAACCATCGAGATCATAATCTGTTTGTTCGAGGGGAATGGCTACAAAAGTTAGTAGAAAAAATGCTGGAAACGGCGAAGGCAAATATTGTTTACGAGAATCTGTGCCTACAAATCGGCTTGGAAAACAAAATTGGACAGCAAAAAGTAATTCCTGAGTGGTTTGTTCAGGATGCCTCTACTGACTATTCCAGTAAATTCGTGGGAACATATTGGGCAAGTTGGACATTTATTGCCTCTCCCTCATGTGTGACAGGTTAAGAAAAGTGATCGCTGTTAAGCGTTGGCTCGTTCTTGGCTTAATCTGTCTACAACTGCTTTCTAGTTGTAGTTTCACAAACCGTGCCATTGCTGCTGGCAAAACACTTACGGTTGCGACAGAACCAACCTTTCCACCTTTCGAGTTTCAATCTGCAAATGGTGAGTTGCAGGGCTTTGACATTGACTTGATGAATGCTTTAGCCTCATCAGCTGGCTTCAAAGTTAAATATCAGAATATGCCGTTTGCTGGTATGATTCCAGCATTGCAAGCGCAAACTGTCGATGCGGCAGTTGCGGCGATGGCAATTACTGCCGAACGGGTGAAGACAATTTCCTTCTCCCGCCCTTACTTCAAGTCGGGCGTAGCGATCGCTACCCGCACAGACAATAAAAACATTACTAATTTCGACAGTCTTAAAAACAAGATTATTGGCGTACAAATCGGGACGACTGGCGCACTGAAGGCTAAAGGTATTCCTGGGGCAGAAATTCGCACTTTTAATGATTCACCGTTAACCCTTCAGGCATTACTCAATGGCAATGTCGATGCCGTTCTTAATGATCGCGTCGTTATATTATATGGTATAAAAAGCGGCAACCTCAGGAAACTTAAAGTCATTGGCGATCTGCTGACAGAAGAATTTTATGGCATTCCCACACCTAAAGGATCGCCCAGCCTACACGCGATTAACCAAGGTTTGGCAACAGTACTGAAAAATGGTACATATGCCCAAATATACCAAAAGTGGTTTGGTACGCAGCCGCCACAACTCCCAGAAAAATCATCCATTGAAAACCAAACTACTGAAAAAGGCGTATCTCGGCTATTTACCTCTCTCAGCATTATCTTAAAATCAATTCCCGCCTTATTGAGTGGAACTTTAGTAACTCTTGAACTCACGGCACTCTCAGTAGTACTGGGTATAATCGGGGGATCGCTGATTGGGATTGTTCGCCTACAAGCTGCTCCGCCTTTGCGCTTTTGTGCTAGGGCATATGTCGAGTTCTTCCGAGGAACGCCGTTGCTAGTACAGATTTTTATGATTTACTTTGGGTTGCCTGCTTTAGCCCAAAATTCTGGTTTCACCTTCACCTTAAATCGTCTGGCAGCTGCAGTGATCGCATTGAGTCTCAATAGCGCAGCTTACATTGCTGAAATTGTCCGGGCAGGTATCCAATCAATTGATCGCGGGCAAACAGAAGCGGCTCAAGCACTGGGTTTGAGTTCGGTGCAAACGATGCGTTATGCGATATTTCCGCAAGCTTTGAGGCGAATACTGCCACCTCTGGGCAATCAGTTCATTAGCTTGCTTAAAGACACGAGCTTAGTTGCTGTTATTGGGTTTGAAGAGTTGTTCCGTAAGGGACAGCTGATTGTAGCGGAAAATTATCGCTCGTTCGAGATTTACTTCACTGTCGCCCTGGTTTATTTATTCCTAACACTGCTTTGTTCCCAAGCGTTTGCTTGCTGGGAGCGATCGCTCAATCCCGAAGAGGAAGAGAGTAGCAGGAAAAAATCTTAAAATCCTTGATTATCTGAGATTTCAACATCCATAGGAGTTAAGCACTCGAATAAAAGTTTACAGTACATATCTAGGAAAGAGAAGACCTAAATACTATCTCATAAACGCCCCTTCCAACCTTGACGTTATAACCAAGGAGAGATGTACATGAAGCTACTTCCAAAGAAGATTATAGGTGTAAGAGGTGGAACTAATTTTACGTCTCTTACGATCAACCGAACATTTATATACGCCAATTTTATTATGATCCCGATCGCTTTTGCTGCGGGAATAAGTACGCAAACAGATGAGATAAATGACACAAAATACGATGTCGCTGAGCAGCAATTTATAGAACTGCTGACAATAGAAAATTTAGATAAGAAACTCAATGAACTAGTTCAGGTTAATGCGTTTGAAGCAGTACTCTCTATGGCAATTTGTGCTGCTTACCAAAAAGGGTTAGGAAATCCGGCAGCTCACCGCTTTGTTCAGCGTATTCTTTATCGTATTAATCGGTTAAACCTATTTTGGTACGATGACCTACGCCATTATACTAATGAGCGATCGCCTTACTTATACAAGATACGTGACCAAATCGAGACGGCTTGGCAAGAATGGGAATTGAGAAAAATTGACGTAGACACACTGCAAAAACTAGATGTCAAGGAAGCGCTCACCGAACGTGCAGCCGTTGATTTAGATCCGCCTTTGTCACAGGAAAGCCGTTATATCAGAGAACAAATGACTGAGGCTGGCTACCGTCATTTGCTGGCTATTGGCTCGTTTGATGGCTTGGTGGAAGGCAGTCGTCTTTCTCGCATTCTGGGTGGGGCGGCGAATGAAGTGCAATGCACGCTCTTTAGAGTACTACTAGAAGAGTACGGTAACGGTCGCTTTTCTCGTAAGCATTCTACGTATTTTGCCCAAATGCTGACTGAGTTCGGTATGGATACCAAACCAGAAAACTATTTTGATTTAGTTCCGTGGGAAGTCTTAGCTTGTGCTAATCATAACTTTTTGCTAACAGAGTGCAAACGTTATTTCTTGCGTTATAATGGTGGATTAACATATTTCGAGGTAGCTGGACCTTCAGCTTACAGAAATTATCTTGCTGCAGCGCAAAGACTGGGCTTATCTGATGCGGCTATGGGTTATTGGGAATTACACATCAGGGAAGATGAACGCCACGGGCAGTGGATGTTAAGGGATGTGGCTTTGCCTTTAGTGGAAATGTACCCAGAGCAAGCTTGGGAACTTGTACTGGGATACGATCTTGAAAAGCTCATGGGCGATCGCGCAGGTAGTGCTGTTGTGCAGTCAATACGTGCTACACAGCAATCGATCTTACTTGTGCAGACTTAATCAAAAAGAGTGCAATTAAAAAATGAAAGGTGACATTTAATTGCACATTATCAATCTTTAAGTGCTAATAGCTTTGCTTTTCCTCTTAGCAGTCAAGATTATCTGAAAAATCAAATAGAATCGCTTTATAAATTTTTCCTTTAGTTACAAATAGCAGAAAGAGAATATTTTTGCTCTCTTTTCTTCTGGTATGGTGCCGATTGAGCAACCATACTACTAAGTCATTGTCATGTGTGGAAGTAGGATAAGTTTAATCAAATGAAAGATATATTTTTTTGCCCAGAAGAATCTAATTTCTACTCAAACTGTTTGGAGAATTTAGTTTTAAGAAACTGTACAGACTCCGAACATGTTGTTGAATTTGGTTCAGGAGATGGTAGTCCCGTGATTAATTCATTACTCAGGACTAATTTTCATGGTGTTATAAGTGGATTTGAATTAAATACTTCTGCATGGAAAGTCGCCAACTCTTCAATTGACGAGTACAATTTAGCTCATAAATATGTAATTTATAATTCCTCTTTATTTGATGCTTCTAAACCAGAAGCAAAATATCTTGTAGCCAATCCCCCGTATCTCCCTGCACCAGACAATGATATCTATATCCCTCTGTTATTTGGAGGTATAGATGGAGCAAAATTTACCAACGAGCTTCTGTTGTTAGGTTATGACAATGCTTTACTTTTGATATCTAGCTATTCTAATCCAAAAGGTACAATCGAGCATGCTAAAGCCAATGGGTACTTTGTGAGTAATTTCTTAGTCTTACCTTTGAAATTTGGCTACTATAGCTCTGAGCCAAAAGTTAAAACACATATAGCAGAGTTACAAAAAAATCAAATGGCGTTTTATTCTGGAGATTACTACTTCCTGGCAGGTGTTTTATTTAAAAAGCGTCAATATTCTACAGTTGACTTATCTAATGAGTTAGCTCAGATCATGACAAGTCTTTAAGCTTATCCCTCATAGAGTAGATTTATAAGAAAAATGCCGAAAACTCTTGAGGATATGGCTCGAAGCACGGCGTAGATACACGCCTGAAGCCCCAACGAGTAGATACAGCAATACCACATGCAACCCTAATTTGCCGTTGTCAACCGAGTTTCAATACTCGAAAGATTCCTTACGGTTTAAATTTTGCAGTTTTTCCTTCTCGTTTTCCGGTCAATGATGACTCGGATTCGATGGATAATTACGATTTACCCAGTTGAAGTTGATGAAGATCATCCCTACTGAGATTCCTGATGTCGCAATTATCGAGCCTCGAGTTTTCCAAGACGATCGCGGTTTTTTCTTTGAGGCTTTCAATCACCAAGGATTTACTGAAAAAACTGGCATTAATGCTCACTTCGTTCAAGATAATCACTCTTACTCCAAGCAAAACGTCCTGCGTGGGTTGCACTACCAAATCCAACAGCCGCAAGGCAAACTGGTTCGTGTCATTGTCGGCACGATTTTTGATGTCGCTGTAGATATTAGAAAAAATTCTCCCTCTTTCGGAAAGTGGGTTGGTTACGAGCTAAGTGCCGATAACAAACACCAATTCTGGATACCTCCTGGCTTCGCCCACGGCTTTATTGTCCTCTCAGAAATTGCGGAAGTTCTTTACAAAACGACAGACTACTACGCCCCTCAATATGAACGATGTATCCTCTGGAACGATCCTGATTTAGCTATAAATTGGCAATCAATCGCACCCCCAATTCTCTCTGCTAAAGATGCAATCGGGAAACCCTTTAAAATGGCTGAGGTTTTCTCTTAATCCAGTCAGGAGCGATCGCACCTCAAGTAAAGTGCGATCGCCCTCAATTCATGCTAACAAGAGCAGTTTATGCCAATACCTTACCGAAATCTTCCGTCAAATAGGAATGGTAATTAACATTACCAGTATCATTGGCAAGATTGTAGTAACCAATACCAATATCATGGTAATTGGGGTTGAGAATGTTGGCACGATGTTCAGGACTGTTCATAAATCCTTGAACAAATTGTTCTGGTGTAGTGTAACCTGCAGCAATATTTTCACCAACATACGAATATTGGTAGCCTGTAGCTTTAGCGCGATCGCCAGGTGAGGAATTATCTAATCCAGTGTGACTGAAATAGTCATGAACCGCCATGTCTTCACTATGAGCTTGGGCAATGTTTGCTAACTTAATATTCACCTGTAGCGGTTGCAACCCGTTTTGAACACGTTGCTGGTTTGTCAAATCTACAACACGCTGAATAAAAGAATTATCAGTTGTGGCAGGCGTGGCAGATTCAGGAGTTACAGGTTGAGGTAATGTCGCCCGATTTGTGGTAGATGAGTTCCAAGCATCAACAATGTGTTCATTGTTTGAGCCTGTTAAATGATCATTTTTTTTGCTATTTAGGTTCCACGATGGCGATTGGTATTGGTGATTGAACTCAGCTAAATTATTTTCAGGAGTGCGAACAAAAGAAAGATCGGCACCTGGTTCATTCAAATTATACTGTAGAGAGTTTAATCCTGTTTGTGCATATTTTATTCCTTGGATATCAGGATAAGCACTTTGGTCAAAATTCGCGTCAAACAAGTTAGTGGGCATAGGTCACATTTTCAGAGTTACTGGATTACTTGGTATGCCCCTGAGAACCCTAAGTATTCCCTATGCCATTACGGCTACTAACCACAAAGATAGTATCTTTACGGTTAACTCTAAGCACAAGTAAATTGGGAACACAGGTACTTATTGTATCAAAAGAATTGTCAAATTTCCCTAACCAGAAAAATTTGCCAATTTCTCGCTTTATTCCTCTTACCATGTAAATCGAAGCGGTCGCTTGACAAAATGATTTTTACTGTGTTATTTTACGTTCCCAATCTATCAGCAGCGAACGGCTGTTAAGCAGTGTGGATAGCTGAACTGGTAAGAATATCTCTTACCTGAGTAGGGGTTAGATTGGGATTGGCACTGAGCATGAGGGCAACAATACCACTTATAAAAGGGGTTGATGTTGATGTACCGGAGTAAAAAGTATAATTATTGCCTGGAATTGTGGAGTAAACATTGACTCCAGGCGCTGTGACGTAATCGATTGGATCAGATCCAGCATAGTTAGAGAAGTCAGCAATGTTTTTGTTATTATCAACTGCTCCAACAGCAATTCCCCAGTTTTTGGCATAGCGTGCTGGATAGTCTGGTGTTGCGGCACTTTCATTGCCAGCGGCTATGACGACAATCACCCCTTTACTACTAGCATATTGAATGGCATACCGTAGAAAATTGCTGCCACTACCACCACCTAAACTTAGGTTAATGACATTAGCTCCGTGATTTACAGCGTAAAAAATGCCATTAACTATAGAGAGGTTAGAGGCGAAACCATCGTTATTGACGACTTTGACTGGCAGAATTTTGGCATCATAAGCAACACCTGTAACACCAAAGCCATTATTCTCCCCAGCAATCGTGCCAGAGACAAGGGTGCCATGACTATTTCCGTCTAGAACGTTATTGTTATTGTCTGCAAAGTTCCAGCCGTAAACGTCATCAATATAGCCATCGCCATCATCATCTTTACCGTTGCCAGGAATTTCATTGGGATTTGTCCAGATGTTATCCTTTAAATCTGCATGGTTATAGTCAACCCCAGAATCCAGAACGGCGACGGTAATACCCTTACCTGTATATCCTCTTGCCCAAGCATCCGGAACATGGGCTAGATCATTGCCCGAGTTATAACCGCCTAAATTAGGAACATTGGCAAATGCAGATTGTCCGATTGCTCTGGCAACTGCTACTCCCGCATCTACTAAACCGTATCCATCAGTTGATTTAAAAACCTCAGAGGATAAGGGTCTTGGCGTATTTGATACCGTTAAGTTGTAATTAGTATTCACTCCACTCTCGGAGTTAAGGTAAATGTAGTAAGTACCAGAATTTAAGGAAAGATTAATTGTTTCGGATGTCGTGTTATTGTATAAACCTGTAGCAATACGATTGCCATCACCATCAAGTAATTGAATATCAGCATTACCGTCTGAAGTGAGGATAAAGTTGCTAATCTCCGCAATAGTGAAGCGGTAGTAATTGTTGGGATTGCTACCTACATAGGCTTTGATACTGCGGCTACCGTAGAGGATACCAAGGCTCGGAGCACTGTTTGTCGTGTCACCTGATGTTGATACAGAAATTTGCTCTGATGGGCTACTAATACGACCTTCTTTAAAGCCATAAATCTCAAAGTGTTGCTCAGCCTGTTGATTGTCAAAGTGTGCGGCTCTGAGGTCAGTATTATGATCTAGATAGAACTTAACATTGAATGATTCTGAGGAAGCTCGTCCTTCACTCAAACCATAATCTTCAAAATGTTCTAAGAGTTGAGTGTTAGAAAAACCTGCTTGAGCCAAGTCGGAATAAGCATTACGGTAGTAATTACTATCAAACGAAACAGAGAATCTGCGTCCTTCAGCGACACCATAGCTTGCTAAATGCTCAAAGAGTTGGAGATTGTTCCAACCTGTTTTAGCTAGATCGAGATTAGCCGCAGCATACAAATTGAGATCGACAAACCCACTAAAGCGACGTCCCTCAGATAAACCGTAAGTTTCTAGGTGTTCTAATGCTTTGTTATTGTTAAAGCTTGTTAAATCACCGTAGACACTTCGATAGAAGTTAAGATCCACAATGGGCGAAAAACGACGTCCTTCAGCCACACCGTTGCTTTGCAAATGCTGAAACAATTGCTCATTGTTAAAGCTGGCTAAATCACTGTTGTGGTGTTGATAAAAGTTCAAGTCAACAAAAGGTGAAAATTTTCGTCCTTCACGTACACCGTAGTTAGACAGATGCTCGTAAGCTTGGCGATTACTGAAGTTAGCTAAGTCACTATTACTGGCGCGATAATAATTCAGATCGACCAATGGAGAGAAGGAGCGACCTTCATTCAGACCATAGTTCTGAAAGTGCGATAATGCTTGTGCATCACTCAAACTCCGTAAATCAGAGTTGGCTGCACGGTAAAAACTGGCGTCAAAAACGCTATAACTCATGTTATTTATTTTACTAACCGCTCTTTTAGCTAGTGTTAGTTTTCCCTCTATTTCAGAGCTTTTATCTTTTAAAGACAATAGGATTTCAAATCTTACAATAATTTCATTTACAGAGAAAAATACTTAAATTACTATAATGAAAAGCTACATTGATGAAGTGGTGTTTAAGTTAGCAACCCCGCTCTTAAGAAACGAGGCGGCTATTAAGAAGAGACGCATCACGCATCGCTCACTAGATGTCGCGAGCTACGCTGATAACGACAAAGTATAGTTACTATTAAGGTTAGAGTAGCTGGTGTAGACGTGAATAAAGTAGGTCCCGGCTCCTAACGTTCTGTTGATTGAGCCATTGCTGTGCGGAGTACCAGAGGTACTATCCAAACTGTCACCATCGTCTCTCTGAGTGTTGCCATTGTAATCGTAAATCAATTCTGCATTAACAAAATCAGTTAAATCAGTCAAGGAGAGTTTGAATTTACTACTTGAAGGCAAGGTGAAGCGGTAGTAGTCGTCACGATCTGTACTACCCACAAAGTCTTTATAAATGCTAGTGCCACTTAAAGTCCCAATGCTAAGAGCCGTACTTAAGCTGTTGCCTGGATCTGTTGGTGTTGTGGATGGGCTGGGAGTTGCTGACACTCCCAAGGTATAGTTAGTATTTAGGTTAGATTGGTCAGTGTAGACGCGAATGAAGTAGGCACCTGCTCCTAAAGTCTTGTTAATTGAGCCATTGCTGTACCGACTGCCATAGGTAGTGTCCAAGACTTCGTTATTATCTATCTGACCATTACCATTGCTGTCGTAAACCAATATCACATTTGCAGACTCAGTTAGACCAGTCAAGGATAGATTAAAATCACTGGTTTGTGCCAAACTGAAGCGGTAGTAGTCGTTACGATCACCAATACCGACAAAGTTAGTAAAACTGCGGATATTGCTGACGCTTCCAATGTTAAGAGCCGTATTCAAGCTATTGCCCGGATCTGTTTGTGTCGAGGATGGGCTAGGAGTTGCTGACACTCCCAAGCTATAGTTAGTCTCTTGTTCGTCGTAGTCGGTGTGGACATGAATGAAGTAAGTACCTGCTCCTAAAGTCCTGTTAATTAAGCCATTGCTATACTGACTGCCATAGTTAGTGTCTAAGCTTTCATTATTATCGATCTTACCATTGCCATTGCTGTCGTAAATCAATTGCACACTTGCAGAATCAGTTAGACCAGTCAAGGATAGATTAAAATTACTGGTTTGTGCCAAACTGAAGCGGTAGTAGTCGTCGCGATCATTAGTACCTACAAATTGGTTGGTGAAATTGAGTTTTCCATTGAGAAAGCCTAAGTTAAAAGCGCTACCAAGGGTATTATCATCGCGATCTACTGGTAGAGTTATTGATGGCGCACCCTGACGACCTTCTTTAAAGCCATAAATCTCAAAGTGTTGCTCAGCCTGCTGATTGTTAAGGCGTAAGGCTCTCAGGTCAAAATTGTGTTCAATGTAGTACTTGACATTGAATGCTTCTGAGGAAGCACGTCCTTCACTCAAACCATAGTTTTCAAAATGTTCCAACAGTTGAGTGTTATTTAAATGTGCCGCAGCCAAGTCGGCATAGCTATTACGATAGTAATTGCTATCAAAAGAAATTGAAAACCTACGTCCTTCAGCAACACCGTAGTCTGCTAAGTGTTGCAATAGTCGATTATTATCAAAACCTGCGGCTCCTAAGTCAGGATTGGCCGCCCGATAGAGATTTAGATCGACAAATGGTGAGAAGCGTCGTCCCTCTGCCAGCCCATATATTTCTAAGTGCTGTAATGCTTGGTTGTTGTTTAGGCTTGATAGGTCGCTATTTATACCCCGATAGAAGTTGAGGTCAACAAGGGGGGAAAACTGTCGTCCTTCACTCACACCAAAGTTTCGCAGATGTTCAAATAGTTGCTCGTTGTTCAAGCTTACTAAGTCACGATTATTAGTCCGATAGAGGTTGGTATCAAAAAAAGGTGAAAATTTGCGTCCTTCACGGATACCATAGTTAGAGAGATGGTCATAAGCCTGGCTGTTATTAAAATTAGCCAAATCACTATTGCTAGCGCGATAAAAATTGAGATCGACAAATGGAGAGAAGCTACGACCTTCTTTTAAACCGTAGTTCTGAAAGTGCGACAAAGCTTGTGCATCACTGAAGGCTCGCAAGTCAGAGTTGGCTGCACGGTAGAAACTCGCGTCAAATAAATTTACTGGCATAAATCAAGTCCGAATTGTTACTAACAGATTTGAAATCATTGTTAGTATTCCCGACTGCTGGCGGATTCTATCAAACTTATAAGCTTTTTAGAGGATAAAAAATATACTTGTTTAGAGAAAAAAAAGTATTTCTACTGCTAAATAATTTGTAGTTATCTTTAAACAAAAATCGACAACTTGGAAAAATTGCTGTCACAACTGTGCTACCTTACGATCGCCAACGCTTAGAAGAGTTAATGGAATGAGTAAAGCAATTCTGCTAATCGGCAGCAATGGTCAAGTAGGCAAGGAACTACAGCAAATTCTTCAACCCTACGGTGATCTGATTGCAGTTGGACGCCCGACTGTAGATCTCGCACAGCCTGACACTCTCCGAAGCGTCATTCAAGAAAACCATCCTCAAATCATCATTAACGCTGCTGCTTACACTGCTGTTGATAAAGCTGAAAGCGAACCCGAACTAGCAAAAGCGATTAATGGTACTGCCCCGAGAATTATTGCCGAAGAAGCTGAAAAATTAGGGGCTTTCCTGATTCATATTTCTACTGATTACGTTTTTGATGGCTTCTTCAGTCGTCCCTACCAAGAAACCGATTCAACTAACCCTTTAAGTGTCTACGGTGAAACCAAACTTGTCGGAGAACAAGCAATTCAAAACTCTTGCGCTCATCACTTCATCCTTCGCACCGCCTGGGTTTATGGCACATTTGGCAAAAGCAACTTCGTCAAAACGATGTTGAGACTGGGGGCAGAAAGGGAAGAAATTCGCGTCGTTGCCGATCAAATTGGGAGTCCTACTTGGGCAAAAGATATTGCAGGTGCGATCGCCCGCATTCTTCCCCAGATCGCCCCTGAAATTGCCGGAATCTACCATTACACTAACAGTGGTGTTGCCAGCTGGTACGATTTTGCCATCACCATCTTTGAAGAAGCCCAACATCTGGGGTTTCCCTTAAAAGTCCAACGTATTATCCCCATCACCACCGCAGAATATCCCACCCCTGCCCGTCGCCCCAGCTATTCTGTCCTTTCTTGTGCCAAAATATCTACAGTTTCAGAAAATTATCCACCCCATTGGCGACAAGCATTAAGGCAAATGTTAAAAGAATGGTTAGTAGTTAGTAGATAGTTGTGAGTAGTCAAGGAGCATTGAATGAAAGCACTGATTCTTTCTGGCGGTAAGGGCACGCGTCTACGACCACTCACTTATACAGGGGCAAAACAACTTGTTCCAGTTGCCAACAAACCAATTTTATGGTATGGAATTGAAGAGATAGTTGCTTCTGGAATTACGGATATTGGCATCATCATCAGTCCGGAAACCGGGAAAGAAGTGCAGGCGAAAACAGGTAGTGGAGAACAATTCGGAGCAAAAATTACATATATTTTACAAGAAAAGCCTGCAGGACTTGCCCATGCAGTCCAAGTTGCCCTTCCTTTTTTGGAAAATTCGCCCTTTCTCATGTACTTGGGTGATAACCTCATTCAGCAAGGCGACTTGAGCTACTTTTTAAAAAAATTTACTAATCAACAGCAAGATGCCTTAATTCTTCTGCGTCTCGTTCCCAATCCTAGCGCCTTCGGTGTGGCTAAGGTAGATGAAACAGGGCGAGTGTTAGAGCTGATTGAAAAACCAGTTGTTCCTCCATCCAATCTTGCCCTTGTAGGCGTTTATTTCTTTTCTCACGTCATCCATGATGCGATCGCCTGCATCAAACCGAGTGCAAGAGGCGAACTAGAAATTACTGACGCCATTCAAAACCTGATTGACAACCAAAAGCAAGTTGTTGCTTGTCAGCTTGAAGGTTGGTGGTTGGATACTGGCAAAAAAGATGACTTGTTAGAAGCTAACCGTCTGATTCTCGATACCTACTTGAAAACTTCAATTTTAGGGGAAGTCGATGCCCAAAGTCACATTATTGGGCGCGTGAAAATTGGTTCTCAGTCTCAAGTTATTAACTGCACAATTCGCGGACCAGTCATTATCGGAAATAATTGTCATTTAGAACACTGTTTCATTGGTCCTTACAGCAGTATTGCCGATAATGCTACGGTCATTGATACCGATTTAGAACACAGTGTTGTTCTCGAAGGCGCTAAAATCATCGGAATTCATCAGCGCATTATTGATAGTGTGATCGGGCAAAGGGCGCAGTTGATTGTTGCACCTCGTCGCCCCAAAGCTTTGCGATTTCTGATCGGTGATGACTGTCAAATCGAACTAACATGAGTCATCTCAAGATCGCTATTCTCAGTTGTTTGCCATACATTTTTTTCATCTCCCCCAGCCCTTATCCCCAACTTTGGAGAGGAGTATTCTCATGGCATTTGAAGGCTTATTGTATGTGACTCAAACGATCAACGCTGTAAATTCATGGGATGCGATTAAGGCATTTTATTTCCGACTCTGCGCGTCTTGAAACAATTTTTTAGATCGAGAGTCTTTGACTTTTGTGCAAAGTCTGCCGGGGGATCTTCCCAAGAGGGAGCTTTGCGGAACATGGGCAGTGTCGGTTTCCCTTGAGAGAACTTTGCCCTAAGGAAAACCCTACGAATGCAACTTCTATAAGCCCAACTTTCCAAGACGACTTTTGATTCGGAGCGAAGCGACGGTGATTTACTTTTTAACAGTTAATTATTATTCTACCAATCTCGTTGCTAAACTAATTAGTTCACTGAGAGATAGCCGAGGTGTTGAATCCAAAACACTCATTATCAATAATTCTCCTGACGATGATTCTATTCATCAGCTGAAAACAGAATCTGTAATCATTTTAGACGCTACTCACAATCTCGGCTTTGGAAGTGCTTGCAACCTTGGGCTTCAGTTTATTTATGCTGAAGAACCTCAGGCGATCGCCTGGATCATTAATCCAGATGCCTACATTTTTGAAAACACTCTCGCTCAAGTTAACCCATTTTTCAATTTACATCCAGAAGTTTCGATTCTGGGTACAATTGTTCATACTCCTTCAGGAATAATTTGGTTTGCTGGTGGTTGCTTTATTCCAGCAACTGGCGCAATTCTCTCTCAGAACTTATTAGCAAATACAGACGAAGATTATGTAACTTGTGATTGGGTTTCCGGTTGTAGTTTAATTGTGAATTTAAAGAAATTTCCTGATTGTCCTCAGTTCGATGCTGCTTACTTTCTTTACTATGAAGATTTTGACTTTTGTAGAAGATATACCAATCAAGGGCATATAATTGCGATTACGAAGCAGTTTGGCGTGCTGCATCAACCGTCTTCAATTACGAATAGATATATTTTCCAAAAAATCAAGCACAGTACTTATAGTTACTTTCTAACTCTAGATAGATATACAAATAAAAGAATTCTCATTTTGAGATTAACTCGACTCCTTTGTTACGCATTTATTTTAATAGCTATTAAACCTCAAGTCGCATTCGGTAAATTTCGAGGTGTATTAATTTATTTAAGGGACAAGCATCTGAAAATTTTCTAGATAGAATCTATCATTTGATTTTTTTAGGAGTGGTTCTGTTGCCTAATTTTTTGTTTTTCGCGAACATTTTCGTGAAACCTGCGCCTAAAAATAGAATGAAATAACCTTGACTATAAACAGGATGAGCGCTATGAATTAGCCTTATGATAGCTGATATAATAAACT
>JAQYWN010000632.1 GCA_029379265.1 Rhizonema sp. NSF051 | reverse complement strand
ATATTGTTGCTATAATATTTAAAGAAACCACGGAGAGAAATGCAACATGGGCTTTGTTCATTTACACGTACACTCTGATTTTTCATTTCTTGATGGAGCATCAAAGTTATCGGAATTGATAGCAAGAGCTAAGGCATTGGGACAAAGCGCGATCGCTTTAACAGACCACGGCGTCATGCATGGCGCTATTCAACTTATTAAACAAGCGAACGAGCTAGGGATCAAACCTATTATCGGCAACGAGATGTATATAATGAACGCCGATGTTACATCAGAGCAACCGAAGGGAACTAAGAAATATCACTTACTGGTGTTAGCTAAAAATACACAGGGATACCGAAACTTGTGTAAACTCACCAGTCTTAGTCATCTTCAAGGTGTACAGGGCAAAGGAATTATGAAACGCCCTTGCATTACTAAAGAGTGGTTACAGCAGTACCGTGAAGGACTCATTGTTACCAGCGGTTGTGTTGCTGGCGAAATACCGCAAAGGATAAAAGATGGAAATCTTGATGAAGCCAGGGAATGGGCGAAATGGTACCAAGAGTTATTTGGCGATGACTTTTATATCGAAGTTCAAGACCATGGACTTCGGGGACAGCCCGAGGATAATCAGGGAGACAAGCACGATGAAGAAGATATTAAACGCAAGCCGGATGAGTCGAAGATTAATCCTGAGTTGGTGAAGATTGCTCGTGAGTTAAATATCAAAGTCATCGCCACGAATGACTCGCACTTCACTAATGAGTCAGACAGGGAAATGCATGATGCTTTGCTCTGTATTCAAACAAACAAAAAGATTTCTGATGTCAAACGGATGAGATATACCGGGACTGAATATCTCAAATCTGAAGATGAAATGCTTCAGTTATTCAGTGACCACCTAAACCCGGACACAATCAGAGAAGCGATCGCTACCACGGTTGAAGTTGCTGATAAAGTTGAAGCCTACGACATATTTGGCAAGAATCATTTACCAGACTACCCTCTGCCACCAGGGATAAATGCTGAAGATTATCTGACGGAATTGGCATGGGCTGGCTTATGCGATCGCTTCCCCAAAGGAGTCCCAGATAATTATGGTGATCGGCTAGAGTACGAATTGCAGACACTGAAAGATAAGGGGTTCTGCACCTACTTCCTTGTGGTGTGGGATTATATAAAGTTTGCCAGAGAACAAAAAATCCCTATCGGGACTGGAAGAGGGAGTTGCGCTGGTTCGTTAGTCTCTTATTCATTGAAAATTACTGGAGTTGACCCGATACACCACGGATTAATGTGGGAAAGATTTCTGAATCCTGAACGTGTTTCAATGCCAGACATTGATACAGATTTTTGCATTAAACGACGAAAGGAAGTCGTTGATTATGTGACGCAAAAATATGGAACTGACAGAGTTACTCAAATTGCCACATTTACCCGTCTTCAACCACGAGCAGCACTCAAGGATACTGGGCGGGTTTTAGATGTCCCGTTCATGGAATCACAAAGAATGACTGACTTGGTGCCAACAAAGCGAGGCATTGTTACGCCACTGCACGAACTAATCAGTGAAGATTCCAAAGTCAAACTTTTTAAAGATAGATACGATTCAGATGATGGCTTCAAGCACTGGGTGGATTTAGCAATTCAAGTTGAGAAAATCAACAAAACTTCTGGTGTTCATGCTGCTGGTGTAGTGATCGCCTCTGAAGCTATTGATGATTTTGTTCCATTATCTCTCAGTCGAGATGGAGAAATAGTTTCTCAGTACTCAATGGGAGACATCGAAGAATTAGGGCTTCTTAAAATGGATTTTCTTGGATTAAAAAACCTTACAGTTATTCAAGAAACTTTACACTTTCTCGAACAAAAAGGCATTAAACTTTCTGAAGAGCAAATTATTGGTTTAGATGAAGGTTTTCATCAAGAGTGGGGCAAGACGCCGCCGCCCGAAGTCACCAAAAGTTACGACATGATGATGGCGGGAAAACTTGATGGAGTTTTTCAGTTGGAGTCGTCGGGGATGCGAGAACTTGTTGAGACTTTTAAACCATCGAGTTTCGCTGATTTATCTCTCATTCTTGCTTTGTATCGTCCTGGTATTTTAGACAATGACATGCTGCCAACTTTCATTAAAAGAAAGAGTGGTGCAGAAGAAACAAGTTACCCCCACCCTTTGCTTGAGTCGGTGCTTGGCGATACTTTTGGTATTCCTATTTACCAAGAGCAAATCATGAAAATTGCTCAGGTGATGTCGGGTTACTCGCTAGGTGAAGCCGATAACCTTCGGCGTGCGATGGGCAAGAAAAAAGCCAGCGTTATGGCTAAAGAAAAGTTGAGATTTGTCTCAGGAGCGATCGCTAATAACGTTGAAGAGAAAGACGCTGAATATATCTTTGCAATTATTGAGAAGTTTGCTGAGTATTGTTTCAATCTTGCCCATAGCATGAGCTATGGATATATCACTTGGCAGACGGCATATCTCAAAGCAAATTATCCAGTCGAATTTATGTCGTCGTTTCTGACTGGTGCTTGCGATAATCCTGATAAATTTCCCCAGGCATTTGCTGCCACTCGTGCAATGAATATTCAAATCCTTCCACCAAATATTAATGAGAGTCAGCCAGGGTTTACACCAGAGGGCGAAGCGATAAGGTGGGGACTAGGAGCGATCGCAGGACTCACGCCAGAAGTAAGCAAAATGATTTGTCAGAATCGCGCTGCTGGCAATGCGTATCATAGCTTTGCCGATTTTTGCGATCGCTCCTCGCAACTGCCACTGAGTAAAAAGCATCTCGAAGCCTTAGTTTTATCCGGTGCATTTGATTCATTGGAATCCAACCGCAATCAAATGTTGGCTGACTTACCGCATCTCCAGAAGTGGGCTAAAGCCAAACATAAAGAACAGACTTCGTATCAAATCAATCTATTTGCTGGAGAGTGGGATATCATTGCACCACCGCCGCGCAAGGAGAAGGTTGATGATTTTTCTAGCGATGAGAGAATGGTGGAGCAGCACAAAATGCTTGGTGTGTACTTAGGCGACACTCCAGTAACTAAGCATCAAAAAAGACTAAAGGCGATCGCTCCTCAGAATATTGCTGAGATTCTTGAAGAGGATGACGACATGGTAGCAGTGGTGGCAAATATTGATAGATGTCATTCCATCACCACAAAGAAAGGTGAGCCAATGGGATTTTTAACTCTGAGTGATGGAGTTGGCACAATGGATGGCGTTTTATTTCCGTCAGCTTACAAAAATGCACCACTGTCTGGTGTTGCTTTGATTGCGGGTGAGATGAAAGAGAGACAAGGAAAACGGCAATTGGTTGTGTCGGCGATCGCTCCTGCTGAAACAATGCAATCCATTGTCATGGTTCAAATTCTTTCACCAGAATATTCACATATTATCTGCAAATTTCTTGGCGACAAGTCCGGTAGTTTGATGACGTTCGTCTACTGGAAATCCGAGATTGTGGCAATGGGATTTGTCGATGATTCAGATTTAGATGAGATAAGGAAGTTGGGATTCTACTGTGACAATGTTGGGGTGCAAGATATAGTCAGCACTCAGAAAATATTTCGATGTGTCGATGAACTTTATCAGGCACAGAATAAGGAGGATTTAAGCGATCGTACTTTCTCATCTTGTAGTAATGAAATGAAGGCTAAAGTTTGGGCAGCGACACCTATTTGTGTAAAACGAAGAATTTTTGAGATTCAAGCAAGTTAATATATTGCAGTGAAATGTCTCAGCCTTAGTTAATATTAACTGAGGCTTTTTAGTGTCTTCTGTTAACACTAACTACATCACACAGCCTCAAAAATATGTGTGGAAATTTGCGTCTAAGTATTGGGGTAGACGAAAATCGCCAGAGTCCCTCAAAATACGTTGTTTTATTTTGAAACTTACCTCGCTTGAACATGTATCAAGCCTCAGTCAGACATCTACGTATTTAAAACCAACGCAAGAATAGGAGTTACGGCGTTCACCTCTTAAGAAAAAATAGTGCCATTTCAACCTTAACTGAGTCAAAAACACTAGCTTGTCCGCTTGGACATAATTTTAAATATCCTTTATCGAAGCGCTACAATGCTTGCTATGTAAACAAAACAACAACACAAAACTAATAGTTTAGAAAGTCGTTTGAGTTTCTATTAATTAGTCCACAATTTTAAAATAGCATTTTCACAGCAAAATTTTAAACGTGCGATCGCTGCACCGACGACGCAGCAGGACATTGCACAATCTACGTGTGTACATGTTGTCAAAGGGTACAGAAGGTATAAAAACGTAAATTTGTTACTATACATGAGTTCTAGATAGGTAAAGCAGAAAAATTACACAATTCACTGTGCAAGCGATCGCGCCTCATCTTTTTTGCAGAAATATTTTAGATTATGTAAAAAATATTTGAGATTGCTACAATGATTTAGTCACCACGAAGAGAACAGGGAACGATGTTTTGTGCAAAATTAATCTATTTGAAAGAAAACGGCGAAGCTTATAGTGAAGCGTGTTTAGCGCTTATGCCAGAAGAAGTTTTAGATGAAACCAAAGTTTGTTTAGATAAAATTGCTGAGAGAATTAAGCGACTGGCTTTTGCTCGTCAGTTGCCGCAGATGAAACAAAATTGGTTGTACGATGGTGCGATTTCATTCAACATCATCAACAAAGACACTGGATATGAATCGAAGCACATCGAAATGATTCCGATGTTTCAGCGCGAGTTTAGTGATGACTGATGACTCTAATAAAAAAGCCCTCGATTAACACCAAGGACTTTTTGTTGAATTAAATGTTGTGATTTTGAAATGGCGATCGGGTTTATCCTTTTTGAATATCAATGTACTCCAAAAGGTACTTTTTAAAGATTGTCCCTTTCACTGGAAATTTTAATTTTTTAACATCTTTCTTTTGACAAAATAAGCTAATGGCATTTAGGGCTAAAGTATGATATTCACGAAAAGCAGCATAAGTATTAATTGAAATTTTTTTGCTCCTTGCATCAATAATGGCTTCTCTAAATTTCAGTGCAGCATCTGGTTTGTAAATATCATTTGTTAATCCAGAATTTATAAT